>DATMZQ010000474.1:0-10938 GCA_035573615.1 Burkholderiales bacterium
CGGCGCCTCCTCGATGATCTTCTGATGTCGTCGCTGCATCGAGCAATCTCGATCACCGAGATAGACGGCATTGCGGTGTTCATCCGCAAGCACCTGGATCTCGACGTGTCGCGGAGTTTCCAAAAATTTTTCCATGTATACCGTTGGATTGCCGAACGCGCTCTTAGCTTCCTGCCGAGTCATTGCCACTGCATTGACCAGCGCAGCTTCGGTATGCACGACTCGCATGCCGCGCCCACCGCCTCCACCGGCCGCCTTGATAATGACGGGATACGCAATTTTCCGCGCAATTTTGACGATCTCTTGAGGCTCTTCCGGCAACGCCCCTTCGCTTCCGGGGACGACCGGCACGCCTGCCTTTATCATCGTATTTTTTGCACTTACCTTGTCACCCATCAGCCGAATGGTGTCTGGGCGAGGACCGATAAAGACAAACCCGCTTTTTTCCACGCGTTCCGCGAAATCAGCGTTCTCCGACAGGAAGCCGTAGCCCGGGTGAATTGCTTCGGCATCCGTAACCTCGGCGGCACTGATGATGGCCGGAATATTGAGATAGCTATCCGCAGAGGCCGCTGGACCGATACAGACCGATTCGTCGGCCAGCCTCACATATTTGGCCTCTGCATCGGCCACGGAATGCACGGCAACCGTCTTGATCCCGAGTTCCCGGCAGGCGCGTTGCACACGGAGGGCAATTTCACCTCGATTCGCAATGAGTATTTTTTCAAACATGGGCGTTCTGCTAAGGCTGTGCGGCGGCTCGACGCTTTGTCGGGGCCGGGTACCCTCTTACCCGATGAGGAACAATGGCTGGCCGTATTCGACCGGTTGCCCGTTTTCGACCAGGACTTTCTTGACGACACCCGTCTGGTCGGCTTCTATCTCGTTCAATAATTTCATCGCCTCAATGATGCAAAGCGTTTCACCTGCATTGATGGTTTGGCCGATCTCCACAAATGGCTTGGACCCAGGCGCAGATGAGCGATAGAACGTTCCAACCATGGGGGACTTAACAACATGGCCCTCTGGCTCGGTAGCCTCAGGCACCGAAGGTGCAGCAAGAGGCGCGGCCGTTGGGCTCTGCGCTGCAAGGATGGGAGGTTGCGGCAAAGCCACCGCCGCTGGATGTCCTTGAACGCCGATACGGTTGATTCTTACTTTTTCCTCTCCTTCGGTAATCTCGAGCTCGGCAATGCCCGACTCCTGTACCAGATCGATCAGTTTCTTGAGTTTTCTAAGGTCCATCGCAATTCCTATTTCGACGGCGTGTAAGCCATTGCATGGGCCAATGCATATTCATAGCCTTTCGACCCCAAACCGCAAATTGTGCCCACTGCCAGATCGCTGAAGTAAGACTTGTGCCGGAATGGTTCCCGTGCATGAACGTTAGAGAGATGCACCTCTATGAACGGAATGCGTACCGCAGCGAGCGCGTCCCTAAGTGCCACGCTCGTATGCGTAAATGCCGCAGGATTGATAACAATAAAGTCCACCCCCGTCAGCCGAGCGTTGTGAACTCTGTCAATTAGTTCAGATTCCGAATTACTTTGATACGTCTCAAGTACAATCCCGGCCCCGGCCGCTTGGCTCACAAGTCTGTCGTCGAGGTCCTTAAGTTTTTCCCCTCCATAAATTTGCGGCTCACGGGTACCGAGCAAATTCAGGTTTGGACCATGCAATACGAGAACTTTGCGGGACTTTGATGCCGGCGAAGGACGCACTTTGCCACCCTTCAAGGTGGTAGTCATGCCAGCCAGTTTGCCGTAGTTAGCAGGTTTTTGTCCACATTTAAGCGAAAATCGTCCCAACCAGCATGCTGTTGGAATGATTTGGCTAACAGCGCTCGGTCGAGGTGTAAGCCCGGCTACTTGAAGTGCTCAAGATCCGCAAGGACGGCCAGAAAGCGCTCCGCCGGCTGGTACCCAATCACCCGCAACCCTTCTAATTCCTTGCCGTGGCGATCAAAAAAAATAACGCCCGGAGGGCCGTACAATCCGAATCGCTTTAGAAGGGCTTCGTTTTGAGCGGTGCCATCCGTGACATCGGCTCGCAGTAGCAGCATGTTATCCAGTCTTCTTTTGACATTTGCGTCTCGAAAAGTCAGGCGCTCCATTTCCTTGCAAGCGACACACCAGTCAGCATAAAAATCAACCATGATTGGCTTTCCGGCCCGAATAACAGCTGCTTCCAGTTCAGCGATCGAGGCCACGGGAATAAAGGCCGGACCTTCCAAGTCCTTTTGGCCGGTTCGCGTTTGCAGGCCAGACAATGGTTGCAGAATGTCCCGTCCGCCGGACAGTCCGCCTACCAATAGGACGATGCCGAGCAACAGAGCAATCACTCCAATACCCTTCCACAGTCTCCGCGAGCCGCTGGCTCCAGGGGGCAGCGGGTCTATCGCGTGCAGATAGATGCCAGACAGGATCAAAAGTACCGACCAGCACAACATCTGTACCGTCACGGGAATGAGCGGAGCGATTATCCAGATCGCCCCAGCAAGCAGCAGGACACCAAAAAAGTTTTTTACGGTCTGCATCCATGCCCCTGCCTTGGGCAGGAATGTACCGGCTGACGCGCCGAGGACCAGCAAAGGTATGCCCATACCAATACCCATCGTGAACAATGCCAGGCCTCCCAGTACCACATCATGCGATTGGCTGACATAGAGTAATGCGCCGGCCAGCGGAGCTGCTACGCAAGGCCCGACAATGACGGCCGAAATTGCGCCCATGCCGAAAACGCCGCCCAAGGTGCCTGCCGTCAGACGGTTACTGGTATCGGCAGCGCCGGTTTGCCATGCCACGGGAAGTTGCAGTTCGTACAAACCGAACATCGATAACGCGAGTAATACGAAAATGGCTGCAAAACTGATCAAGGCCCATGGTGTTTGCAATGCCGCAGACAACAGCGTCCCGGACAAACCGGCAATGACGCCGGCAATTGCATAGGAGAGGGCCATGCCGAGAACATATATCGCAGAGAGCGTGGCTCCGCGCATACGGGTGATTTTCTTTCCCTGGCCGGCGATCAGTCCAGACAGAATTGGAACCATAGGCAACACGCAGGGGGTCAGCGAAAGAAGCAACCCGAATCCCAGAAAACTGCCCATGATGAGCCAGAAATTACCTGTTTTCATGAACCGGGCAATTTTCGCATCCTCAGCCGGCTCCCTGGTGAAGGTGCCTGGAGACTGCAACGATGTTGAACCATTCGCGGACAAACCGCCGGGATCCGCAGTTGAGAATGGCACATACGTTACCGGCAACTGACGAATCGCTGGCGGGTAGCACAGTCCTTTTTCGCTGCAGCCCTGAAACCCGACATTTACAGCCAATGTCGTCTGTTCTTGAATGGCTTCTCGCAGTCGAATAATCACTTGCACTGGGACACGGAATATTTCCGTTTTCCCAAAATTCGGATCCTGCTTTGTTTCCCCTCGCGGGATCTGCACCGTGTCGATCGTGGCGATGGTGCCGGGTACAGTCTTGACTTGAATCTTGTCACGGTAAAGGTAATAACCATCCGCCGGGCTAAGGCGCGCCATGAGGGTTTGTGCATCAGCGAAGCGTACTTCAACGTTAAACGCCTTCTCCACCGGGAGGAATTCTTGCTCGTCAGCAGCTGGTCCAGTCCCATTCTGAAGCCGTGCCAGCAGGCCAGCTGGTTTCCGCGGAGAGGGCAATCCATTGTCAATAGTCGATGCCGGCGTCGCGGGCTCAATTCGTACGGTTTGCGTCAACGGCATGTAGCACACACCGATGTCAGCACAACCTTGAGAAACAACCTTCAACGTCAGTCCCGCCGCTGGAAGTGATGACTTGAGTGGCAGATCGATAGCCACATCACCGCGGTAAATTGGTACTCTGCCAAAAAATTCGTCATCTTTGATAGTACCGGCCGGCAAATCCGGCGTGCCCAACTTTACAGGCCCTTCTGCTATGGCAAAGTGGAAACGATCCCGGTATAGGTAGTACCCATCCGCGATCTGATAACGCACTTGAATGGATTTTTCGTCCAAGCGACTGGCCGAGACGCGGAAGGCAGTGTCGGGCGCAAGCAGGCCGTCTGCAGCCCAACCGGGCGTGAATTGCGGCGAAGCGAGTAAGGTCAGCAATAAGAAGAATCGAGCACCGGGGTGGTTCATATGCGGAATAGAAATTGACCCCGGTTCTAACGGACCGCAGATTCCGTATTCACCCAATCCAGATAGGCCGGCAGTCCTTTGGCCACTGGAATGCCCAAGATTTCCGGAACCTCGTAGGGATGGTTGTCACGGATTTTTTCCTCAAGACGCGCGTACTCCGATAATGTCGTCTTGATCAGTAAAGGCACTTCAGTCGCCATATTGACTTCACCATTCCAGCGATAAACCGAGGTACATTCGGCGAGGATGTTTACGCACGCGGCATGGCGATGTTCGATCAGCAATGCTGCCAACTTGGTTGCGGAAGTACGGTCGGGCAGATTGGTCAAAACAATAATAAGATCGCTGCGGGTATCAACGCCCATGAGTCCTCCAAAAGCACAGCCACCACGCTCTTTCATCGATCACAGTGTTTTCATCGCATCCCATGCCGCCACAACACCGTGTTGCACAGAAGGGTACCGCAAGCGCACACGCAACTCCTTTTTCAATCTGTCATTCGCAAGTCTGCGGGATTCGCGCATAAATGAAAGCAATTGTTCAGGGAGTTCGTTTTGTGCGATCTCCCAGCTCACTCTAGGAGGTCGGGGAAGATTGAATTGTTCCGCAACGATGTCAAAGTAATCTCCCATCTTCAGCCAGCAATCATCGGAAGCGTTATAGGCGCGTCCGCCTCGTCCCCGAACGAGCGCCGCCAACAGAATGCGGGCCAGGTCATCCGCATGGATATGGTTGGTATAAGGATCACGTTCCGAAGAAAGCGAGGGCATGCCGGACTGCAGGCGCGCCAGCGGCAGGCGCCCGGCGCAGTAAATTCCAGGCACGCGAAGGATGCTGACCTGCACGCCTGTTTCGGTGCCCCAGATCCGGATTTGCTTTTCAGCATCGAGCCTGCGCCTGGCTCTGGTAGTGGACGGCTGCGCAGGACGCGTCTCGTATACGACTTCACCGGCGCAATCCCCATACACGCCGCTGGTACTGATGTATATGAGACGCTGTGGTAGACTGCCGCCCTTCGCGAGCGCCCTGATCAGGTGAGTGGTTCTGGTATCGCGATCGCCAGAAGCTGGCGGTGGTGCAAGATGCAAGATGTCCTGCGCCAATGCGGCAATTCTGTGCAACGTATCAGGATGGTCCAGGTCTCCTGATACCGGCGTTATACCTGTGGTGCGCAGTTCTGAAAATCGAGCCTCAGTATGGGTAAGCGCGTAAATACGCCAACGGCCTTTCAGCGCTCTGGCCAGACGCAGCCCGACATCTCCGCAACCAATGATCAATAATCGCCTCATCCTTATATTTTACCCCGGACCAAATTGGGTCTCGCTGGCCTATTGATGTCATGTCTCACCAGGTAACCATCAAACCCAGCGACCATACCTTCATCTGCACCGATGAAGAATCCGTGCTGGCCGGCGCATTACGCGCAGGCTTTACGTTGCCTTATGGCTGCCGGAATGGAGCCTGTGGTGCTTGCAAAGGTAAAATCCTCCAGGGCAGTGTGGACTACGGTAATCCGCAGCCTTATGTTCTTGCCGAATTCGAGAAGAAGGCTGGACTCGCGCTGTTTTGCCAAGCGCGGCCATTGACGGATCTGGTAATCGAAGCGCGCGAGATACGCGGCGTCGGGCAGCTGGACATTCGCAAGCTGCCTTGCCGGGTACAAACCATTCACCGCGTTGCGCCGGACGTCGTAGTCCTGAAATTGAAATTACCTGCCAACGAACGCCTGCAATTCCTGGCGGGACAATACATCGACATCTTGATGAAAGACGGCAAGCGCAGGTCCTATTCGATGGGGAACCCGCCACATGACGACGAATATCTCGAACTGCATGTCAGGAACATGGCAAATGGCGCTTTTACGGAATACGTCTTCAACAAGATGAAGGAAAAAGACATCCTTCGTTTTGAGGGGCCTTTGGGGACCTTTTTTATGCGCGAGGATTCCGACAAACCCATAGTGATGGTTGCAAGCGGCACCGGTTTTGCGCCTATTAAAAGCATCATCGAACACGCATTCCATAAGTCCACCGCGCGACAGATGGTGCTGTACTGGGGCGGCCGCCGCCCAGCCGACCTCTACATGGCAGAAATTGCCGGGCAGTGGCAACAACAGCACGATAACTTTACATTCATTCCGGTCGTCTCGGATGCCACGGCAGATGATGCATGGCAGGGGCGCACTGGATTCGTCCACAAAGCCGTCATGGAAGACCTGCCCGATCTATCGGGGTACCAGGTATATGCGTGTGGAGCACCGGTAGTTGTGGAGTCCGCACACAAGGATTTCACGACGCAGTGCGGGCTGCCTGAAGACGAATTTTATTCTGACGCGTTTACACCTTCGGTCGACCCTAAGCCCGCTCCAGCATAGTTGGCGCAAGAGCGGCCGAAGCTGTCGGCTAAGGTAAGCGGACACACCTGCCACGCGCCGGAAAAGCGCACAACCGCTGCCTGCCAGTCATGTAGTGGCTATCCGCTATTGCGCAAACCGGCGGCGATCCCATTAAGGGTCAGCAAAATCGCGCGGCGATTCCGTTCATCCATTTCGCCAGCCCGATAGCGTCTCAGTAATTCGACCTGCAAGTGATTAAGCGGGTCGATGTACGGCGATCGATTCCGCAAGCTTCGGGATAACGCGGGATTAGCCTCAAGCAATTCATTCTGGCCGGTGATCGCAAGCAAATGACGCACGGTTTGGTGCCATTCATGCTGGATTTTTGCAAATATGCTTTCTCGAAGATCCAGATCGCTCACCAGTTCCGCATAACGTGAAGCGATGCTGATATCGCTTTTCGCCAGAAGCATATCCATGTTGGATAACAACGTGCGGAAAAACGGCCAGTCGCGATACATGCGTCGCAGCACGGCCATCGCCTGTTCCCCGCGACGTGACAGCAGTTCTTCGACGGCGGTGCCAAATCCATACCAGCCAGGCAACATGATGCGCGACAAGGACCAGGAAAATACCCACGGGATAGCCCGCAGATCTTCTATGCGGTCCGAATTCTTGCGGGAGGCTGGCCGGCTGCCAACATTCAAATCTGCGATTTCAGTAATCGGGGTTGCACTGCGGAAAAATTGCACAAACCCGGGCGTTTCGTAGACTAGTTTTCGGTAGGCAACGAATGCTGTCTTGCTCATTTCATCCATGACTTCGACGAACGCCAATTCCCCGGCGCTTTCCGTCCTTAGCACGGAGGCTTCGAATGTTGCCGCGACCAGCGTTTCGAGATTTCGGCGGCCAATATCCGGATCGGAATACTTGCTGGCGATAACCTCGCCTTGCTCGGTGATGCGGATTTGAGCGGCTACGCTACCAGGCGGTTGGGCCAGGATAGCCTGATAGCTTGGGCCGCCGCCACGACCGACGGAGCCGCCGCGACCATGAAAAAGTCTGAGCTTTACGCCATGGCGCGCAAATACTTTGACCAATTCAACCTCAGCTTTGTATAGCTCCCAATTGGCCGTCAGAAATCCGCCGTCCTTATTGCTGTCCGAATATCCGAGCATGATCTCCTGCATGCCACCGCGGCTTGCCAGCAACTCGCGATAGTAAGGTTCGCAGAACAGTTGCTCCATGACCGCGCCACAACCCTGCAAGTCTTCGATTGTCTCGAATAACGGAATGATGTTCAGCTCGAGCCGCGGATGCTCGCCAGGATGCAGTAGACCCGCTTCCTTGAGCAGGAGAGCGACTTCCAACATATCGCTTACGCTATCCGCCTTCGATATGATGTAGTTGGGCAACGATGCCGCGCCGAATTCGCGGTGCAACTGGGCCGCTGTATCGAGAATTGCCAACTCCTTGCTCACATCCTGGCTGTATGTCAGGTAAGGCGAGCGCAGCAGTCTCGGGACCGCAAGCTCCTGAAGCAACCATTGACGCCGCTCCTTTTCATTTAGTTCGGCATAACCAGCCTTGCGTGCGCCAAGCAGGAACAATTCTCCGACGACTTGTTCATGCACTCCGCTATGCTGGCGCATGTCCAAGGAGGCGAGATGAAAGCCGAAAATTTCTGCAGCCCGGACAAGCGTGCGTAATCTGCCGCGCGCAATGCGCTTCGACCCGTTTGCAGCAAGCGAGTCGGCGAGTATCGCAAGATCTTTTGAAAATTCGGCTTGATCCGTATAAGGCTGCGCAACAGCCACCGCAGGTCTGCCGGATAAGCGATGGCCAAGCCGATGCGCGGTCGCAGAAAGACGGGCATAGATTCCGGTCAATGCGCGGCGGTAGGGCTCGTCTCGGCGATGTTCCGAGACGTCAGGCGAATTCCCTGCCAGCTCATCGAGAGCTGGCGTCGTTTCCACAATGCGTACAGATTGCGAAAGCTCTCCGCCCAGTTTATGTAGCTCTTCAAAATAGAAATCCAGCGCAGTTGCGGAATGGCGGGCTAGCGCGTGGCGCATTACATCATCCGTGACGTAGGGGTTCCCGTCTCTGTCACCCCCTATCCAGCTCCCCAGCTTGAGAAAATTTCCCGGCTTCGTTTTCGCAAAGCCATGCTCCGCAAGGAGGTCTTCCATTTCGGCATAGAGTTTCGGCAATTGGTGCAGAAAGGTATAACGATAATAGGCAAGGCCGTTCTCAATCTCGTCGTTCACCGTAAGGCGCAGTTCCCTCAAAATACGGGTTTGCCACAGTGTTAGCACAACGCGGCGAAGTGCTTCCTCATTGTGCACCCGTTCCTCGGGAGTCAGCTGAGTACGGTCTCGCTCTGTCAGCAAGCGCGCGATTTCCAGCTGGCAATCGAGAATGCTCTTGCGCTGAACCTCGGTTGGATGCGCGGTTAGCACCGGTGCGATCAAGGCCTGGGAAAAGAATCCAGAAACCTGCGCCGCCGTAACCTTTTCGTCGCCTGCACGGCTCAGAGCCAAAGCCATGCTGCCTTCCTGCGGACCGGAGCCAGCGATCAAGTGCGCGCGACGACGCCTGTTGTGGTGTTGGTCCTCAGCAATGTTCGCCAGTTGCGAGAAGTAACTAAATGCGCGTACAACTGCGATGGCGCGAACGGGATCCAGTTTGTTCAGCATGGCATCCAGTTCGTGTTTTGCGTCCGGATCACGATCGCGTCGAAAACGAATCGCGTTCTGACGTATCCGCTCTATGAGATCGAACGTTGCCTCGCCTTCCTGTTCGCGAAGCGTATCGCCAAGGATGCGACCCAGCAGCCGAATATCCTCTCGTAGCGGAGATTCCTTATCTGTTGCATCCGGCTTTAGGATTAGGGCATCCATTTAGTCGCTAATCGGGATTGAAAACGGAACGAAGCGCAAGTTGGACCCTGAAGCAAGCCTTGCGCCGGGGTCGCCAGCGCTTCAATTTTTTCATTTGTTCAACGGTTTAATTAAAACGACACCACACGAAACCGCGCTAACAGGCACAGCGATGGTGCGCAAGGCACATTTACACGATCGGTCTCCTGCGCCCCCCACCGTATTGCTTCAACTGCTCTAGTGTGACTCTCAACGCCTTTTGATACTCGGCTGCCGCCTCGGCCGGCTTACTTTCGCGTTCCAACAATCGTCCAAGCTCCAGATGTGCAGAATGCGTTGGTTCGATAGACAGACTCGCTTCAAGATAACTGCGCGCCTTTCCCCATAGTCCCTGATGCGAACACAGCCGTCCCAATACCAATAGCAGGACTGCGTCGCGTGGATGGTGCTGTAACCACAGTTCAGCGCGCTCGAGTTGTTGTCGAACATCCCCGCCAAGGCATTCAGAATACATTGCAAGAAGGGCTGGATCCCAGTGGCGCGCCAGGCCTTCTTCGACGATTCTGTGTGCATCCCCACAGGCATCGAGAATAATGAAGGCCTGCGCTGCGTTCGCCGCAACGCGGGGCTCATATCTGTCTTCCGGGGAAAGCCTTTCCCAATACTCCCGCAGCGATACAACATCCACTGCTTTGCGTTTAAGGCTTTCAATGACAGCCTGGCGTCGTAACTGGGCAACGACCGGTCGCTCAAATACTCTGCGCTTCTCCAGTTGGGGAATCAAAGCGAGGACCCGTTCCCAATTCATTGCCATTTGCTGCGCACGCAATTCGAGGCGCAGCGCAGCTGTGTGTTTCTCCGGAAGCTTTTTAAGCACGTCAAGCGCATCAAAGTAACGTCGCTCATCCAGCAGCATTTCTGCTTGCGCCATCACCTTCATGGAATCGCCATGTACATCCAAGCCGGTGGCAAGGGTGAGGTATTTGTCCCGCGTCGCGAATGCCCTCATGCCGTGAGCAGCGCGAGCGGCCAGCAGAGAAGACAGGGCGGGAGACTCTCCAGCCTTCAGCGCTGCCACGGCCGCCTTCTCCGCGCGTCCGAAACGACCTTCGAAGAAATTGGTGAGCGCTTCATTAAAGCTGGCCCGGGCACGCGCCTCGGAACGCCGCTTCTGAAATGCCCGAACTCGGGATGGCATAGTAGCAGTGGCTATTATGGTGCGCACCAGGATGTAAACGAGAATGAAACAGGCGCAAGCAAGTGCAATGGCGAAATTAAGCGACACCTCGGCTCGCCAAAGACGCAGCACAATAAGTACATAGCCGCTGTTGTAGCGTGCCGCAATGACCAATCCGACAGCGACGGCAAATAGACCGATCGCCCAAACAAGGGCCCGCATCAATTCACCTCGCCGTATTCAGCATGCATCGGATCAGGGCAAGGTACGCTCTCGTACCAGCTTCAGGTTCCGAGCAGCATCAAGGCTATCCGAAATATCCGGCAATTGAGCACCCACGGGGGACTGGAGCAATTGCTTCAGATTTGATTGTGCCGTCATCACGCCCTTGTTGCCGCCA
>DATMZQ010000475.1:0-3697 GCA_035573615.1 Burkholderiales bacterium
GCGGCTTCGAGCGCGAGGATGTAAGACATGGTGCCTTCCAGTACCGTCCCCAGCGTGATCGGTGCATTGCCCTGCACGTCATGAATCCAGGTTAGCGAGGGTGCGACGCTGCGCAGTCCGGCGACGTTGGGGAATTCAATGCGAGAGAACAATCGATATCCCCATGCCGAGCGGCTGGCAAACCCATTTCTTCTCGCGCCGTTCTCGTCAGGCCGGACCGTCACGCTGGCGTCCAGGAAGCCGGGTTTGAATCCATGTACATAAACTCCGCCCGCTTCTGCGCTTGCAAACCACTGCGTGGCGCCGAACACCGGCGGCAGCCCCTGCACCGCAGACACCGCCCACTGCGAAACATCAAAACGCTCGAAGCCACTTAATTCTTTATCGAAGAACGCGCCGGCGTTACTTGCCGTGATGCCGCCGCGTGAGGCAATCAGGGGATTGCGGTTCAACGTTGCCAAGGTGCCCGCGCAGAGTGCGCTTGCCGGGGCAGGCCCGCACACTGCGGTTGCAGCTGCCGGCGCCAGCCCTGCGGTAATAAGGATCTCGTCGTCGATCTGCAGCGGCTGACCAATGCGCATCGAATAGTTCACGCTCAGTTGGGTGAATGATGCAGGCTTCAGCCGGGCGGAAGTTCCCAGGATCGTTACGTCAGGCGGGTACTCGATGAAGTAGTTGCCGCTGGACGTGTAGTCCGGGGCCGTTATTCCGAGCAGGCCCTCGAGGGTGCCGGTGTGGACGCTGACGATCGGCTCTCGCGAGTGCACGCGCATCGCATAGCCTGCAAGCGCAAATTGGGAGGCGCCCAATTCCGGCGTCTCAACCCGCAGGCCATACTGCCCGGAAGAATCTGGCAGCCTGTCTTCGCCGCGCGGGACGCGGGAGCCAAAGGGCGTTGCAGAGGTCGTCACCGACACATCCTGATCCGGCACCAGCGGCGATCCTTGTCCCAACTGCAGATAACGCGACCCTGGAGAGTAATAGTCGTTCGCGCTAAGGAAAGTACCGGCCGCTTCTGGTTCGGTCGGCTTGAAGTCAAATTGGTAGAAGCCGGAAAACGTCCAGTGACTGGCGGTGACCAGATCGCCAAAAATCATCGGCACGGCGACCACCATATCTTTTGCGGTATTGCCAGGCTGGTAGCGCCGCGAAGCAGCGACCGCATTGACCGGCGCGATGCTCTGCCCAAACCATGCGCTATCGCTCCAGCGCAGCCGCTGGTTGCCGGCGCGCACGCTCAGCATGGCTTCATCGACACGCTGCTTAAGCCCGACAAAAGCTTCGTTCACATAGATGTTGCGGCCGGCGCGGATGCGTGCTTCTTCGCTTAGGTTGTGGAAGTCAGTATGACCATCGGCATTGACAAAATCATAAAAGTAAACCGCTTCCAGTCCGACTTCGACACGATCGGAGCCGCCGGCCACGATCGACCTGCCTTGTACCGCGAACGACGCCAGACCGCGGCCATAGTTAAGGTTACCGTCGTCAAAATTCACCGACGTCCCGGTCCCACCGTTGGCGCGACCGACCAGCCCGGGATCCCGCTGGCCGATGCGGCTGATGCCGCCGGCGGACAGTTCATGCGAAATGCTGGGGCGAAAGCCATGGCTTTCGTCCTCGAGTTCCTCAGCCGCCTCCGCTCCGGCAGGGTACACGAACATGAACAGCGCTCCCGAAGCCACGGCGGCGCGATAACTTTTACCCGGTTGCATGGGGCTCCTTGCTTTGAAGGCAAAAGGCAGGAGACATCTTCATGTTATCGCGCCGCTGGCGATCAGCAGCGAGCTATTGCGCGATGTCGAAATTACGATCATTGACCGCTCCGTCCGCTGCAAGAAAGGTATCGGCACTTGCCTTACCATGAGCATACGCATTGGCAAGTGCACTTCATCGGCAACTCTCGCGAATGGCCTCTGTCTCGGCCGAAGGCCTGACACATAGAACGATCGACAGCAGTTCTTGGCAGCGGCGATAAGTCTTCAGTGCCTCGGCCGTCTCCCCAAGCTCGCGATAGCAAATCATCAGCCGGCGATAAAGCGGTTCGGCCAGGTTGTCCAGTTCCAGTGCCCGGGAATAGAGTACCGCAGCCTGATCCCATTTGCGCTGGCGCTCAAGGCAGACAGCAAGGTTTATGACCGACCTTCCAAATTTCGCTTTCAGCTTGTCGCGGAATGCGGCTGCCCAGACTTCCTGGTTTTCGTGCTCGAGGAAATGCCCGGCATACAAGCGCAGCAGATCGGCAAGAAGCGGATCGTGATCCTGTAGGTCGCAGTGCGTGGACGACATCGTCAACGCTTCAATCCGCTGCACCACATTTTCAAATGCCCAGACATCAATCCAGCAATTGGTAGCGTCAAAGGAAAGCTTTCCCTCGGACAATGACAGCAAGCCCGGTATGCTCAGAATCTGCCGAAGCCGATGGAGTGTGATGTCGAAACAATTCCTCGCCGCGTCGCCATCGGAGTCGGGCCACAAGCTCTCGGACAAGCGCGCCGTATCCGCCCGCAAGCCGCCACTGGCGATCAGGATTTTCAACAAATCCAGCGGCCTTTTGGGCTTTTTGCGGCCAAGTGCCAAGCGCCGGCCGCCGCGAAAAATTTGGAACTGTCCAAGGAAATGGATATGGATGTGACAGAAATTGGTCGGCGTTGCAGCAGCGTGCCCGCACCGGCCAATGCCGGCGAGGAAAGACGGCGGCTCGCCCAATGCTTGGGCTGCCTTGTCTAACATCGAAGTCGGGATGTTTCTCATGGCGTGGTCAGGCACGATCATTCTGTGCGGGGCGCAAGTGCACCATGTGCGCCCGGTGACCCGGCCGAAGCGAATAGATAATTCGCTGCCGCAATCAACAGGCCGCGCAGAATTTCGGCAAGGTGCTGGGCAGAGTTGCGCCTGGAAATTGTGCCACCGGCAGCACTCCTGATTTCGTAAGCGCGCACCCGATCGCGAATATTCTTCACGCGCCGCCGACCGAGCGCATGGAAACGGTAGTGAAGACGGGCAGACACTTCATCGAATATCCTGCCGGACATCACAACACCGCCGTGACCAGCAAGCGCTTGCATGCGCGCCGCGATATTCACACCGTTTCCATACACGCTACCGTCCGAATCGACCAGGATGTCTCCAAGGTCGAGCCCAATGCGAAAGTACATCCGGCGCTGCAACTCCAGCTGACCGTTGCGGCTTTCAATGCTGTCCTGAATTTCGACGGCAGCAGCAAAAGCCTCTACCGCACTGGAGAACTCAACCAGAACCGAGTCGCCGGGCGTGTTTACAACTCGGCCGTCATGCACGAGGCATATTTTTGCAATGCAGGCTCTGTAGCGCTTCAATGTCTCCAGCGTGTGCTGGTCGTCATCCTGCATCAGGCGGGAATAGCCGATCGCATCTGCGCAAAGGATGGCTGCGAGCCGACGCGTTGGCATTGCAGGCGGGGAAAACCACTGCTTCCGTGCGCTCGGCCTGTTCATCCGATGATGACGGAATGGGTGGCCGTCCTGCGATTGGGCACGAGCCCGATCCACGCCGTTTTTTTCGATACATGCGACACGAGAAACCATCTCTGCTGACGTGTTCTCGGGCAGTTCCGAAGCGAGCGCAGCGAAATCGGCGAGGGGCCTCATATTTATCGCTATTCGCTGGCGCCAGCCGCGGCGCGATCTTGAGCAAAGGTGGAAAAGTCGGGGCGCAGTGG
>DATMZQ010000476.1:0-10588 GCA_035573615.1 Burkholderiales bacterium
CCGGTGACGACCAGCAGGCGAACACCCACGTTGGCGGCGTCAATGCGACCACACCTGCTGGCAGTTTGAACAATGGCCAAATCAATGGTGCATGGAACACGGCAACCAATACCGATGAAAGCTGCCTGTTCTGGTCGCATATCCGGATGGCGAACCTGGGCCCTGGTGCCACAACGCCGGCTTGCAATGCGGCGGGCTACTACCCGGTAAATGCGTCCGGCGGTCAGATTGGCGTGCAAAGCTCCAATGGGTTCACGACCATTACATTGCCAACGCCAATGACCGGTACCTATGTTATTTGTTCAGCCAACATTCCCGGAGAATATGTCATCCAGCTCGACACCTTGCTGGACGATGGCGATCCGCAAACCGGTTCCATGCGCGCAATCGACCAATCTGCGCTTGCCGCCGCCACCGCTGCAACGATCGCGGGCGTGCAGGCTAACCTTGGCGGCAACTACACGGTTTGCCTCAGCGTCTAGCAGAAATATTGTTCGCGTTACACAGGTCATACCGGCTTGCCTGAAACGTGGCTGGAAAAAAATGTGATGGCATGCCCGGCAGGTTCACGGACTGTGAAGACCTCGTGGCCAATCGCTGGGCGGCTCTCGATTGGCGAGGGCGCAAGGCCCTGAGACGCAAATCGCTGGTGGGTCGCATGCAGGTCATCAACCATGAGATCGAACTGGGCGTTACCCGGAACGATGGAGTTCTTCAGCATCAGGATTAAGTGCGTCCCGCCGCGTAGTTCGTAAACGCCGACCTCCGGTCCTTCGAATATGGGGCGCATGCCGATCGTTTTCATGAAGCTTGCTGACTCCTGCATGCGATTCGTCTCCAGAACGACGTGGGCCACACCTATGGGAGGACGATGATCGTGGTCGCTCATTTATTTGTGGCCGACAAATTGCAACGATGAAGCGCGCCGGGCCCTTAGCTTGTCCGGGTGCATGTCAGGTTTCCCTGCGTTGTAGCACGTGCTCGATGCGGCGATCGGGGATCAGCCAGATCAGCGCAACCAACACATACATTGCCTGAGCCACCCATTGCACCCAGAAAGTCGAAGCAATCGCGATAACGTAGAAGAGCGGCGAAAGCTTCCCTTTCCAGTCTTTTCCGACGGCTGTTTTCAGGACGGAGGCCGAACCTTCGCTGGCAATGAGTGCTTGTTCCAGGATCCAATACGCGATCGCGGCCATGAGCAGCACTGCGCCGTACAGGGCGGAGGGCATCGGGGCAAAGTGGTTCTCGCCCATCCATCCCGTCGCAAATGGAAACAGGGACAGCCAAAACAGCAGATGAAGGTTTGCCCAGAGCACCGTACCCGACACCCGCCCGGTCGCATGCAGCATGTGGTGGTGGTTGTTCCAGTAGATCCCGACATATACGAAGCTCAGCACATAACTCATGAAAACCGGCAGCAGCGGCAGCAAGGACTCGAGAGATTCGCCATGTGGCACCTTCATTTCGAGCACCATGATGGTGATGATGATCGCGATCACCCCATCACTGAACGCTTCCAGGCGGCCTTTACCCATGATCTCGTTGCCTGGCGTTGCCGTTTACGAGCGTTTACCCAAAAACACGTGGGCCGCTCGTTCACCCGCGACGTACCGTTGACATTCATAGCCGAGCGCGTGCATATCAATGTCGTTCCATAGGTGCTCGCCGGAACCCAGCAAAACAGGCCGGATGGCAAAATGCAATTCGTCGATCAGGCCGGCGCGAAGATATTCGCGAATAGTGGTTACGCCGCCGCCAAGGCGGATGTCCAGTCCCTTCGCTGCCGCGGTCGCCTGCTCGAGAGCAGCGCGAATGCCTTGCGTAACAAAGCGAAACTCAGTGCCTCCGGCCATCCTGAGCGGCGGCCGCGGGTGATGTGTCAACACAAATACCGGTGTGTGATACGGCGGCTCTTCTCCCCACCAGCCCTTCCAGTTTTCATCCGGCCACGGGCCGCGGACCGGGCCGAACATGTTCCGCCCCAGGATCCAGGCGCCGATATTGGCGAAGCCCTGTTCTGCCATTGCGTTGTCGGTTCCGGTCTCGCCATCGCCATCGCCGTACATTCGGCGAAATACCCGTGTGGGGAAAAACCACTCCATCAACTCGGTGCCTCTGACGCCGAGCGGATTCTGCAGGTCCTGGTTCGGACCAGCACCGTACCCGTCAATCGAAACCGAAAAACTTTGGACGCGGAGTTTTGACATGTCTGGACTCGAGAGATGCAATATATCTGTATCTGGTTATGAATATGCCAAGCCGGCTCTCATTACGTCCATTACCTGGCAGACTGGCTGGACATTAGCGTTCGGTCACCGAGCTTGCAGATGGGTTGCTTTAGCGTGCCGCCGGTGGTTTTGACTGTCGGTGAAGCACTGCCGCCAATCCGAGGGGAAACTGCGATTGCTGTGTTTGTGATGGGCCGCGTGAAGGAGCGCACCTCTTCACGACTTCCGGCCACTGGCAATCAGTGCCGGCATGGGCAGCGCAATGCCGCCACCAGCAGCCCCGTACCGATTTGCTTCACGCTCTACTTCGGCCCGAATGTTTGCGAGGTTCTTCGGTGACTGCGCGCGCAGCAGAGCTCCCGTGCGCACGGTGCTGGCGCTGATGCCGTCGAAGAAAGCGGTGGCAGAAGCGAAGTGCCAGGTCTGCGGCACCTCCGTGATAGTGACGGATTTGAAACCGGCGCCCGCAATAGCCTGACTGCATTGTGCGGCGTCGCTGAAGCGGAAGAACGGAGGCCCCGGCGGCAGCCCAACGTTCATGCTGCCATGCTTCTCGACAGCGCGCATGATGATACCGAATCCGACGGCCTTGTCGGGTCCTGCCCACACCGAAAGGCCAAAGCGCCCACCGCTGCGCAGGACACGGCAGGCTTCGCGCAAGGCGCGATCCGGATCTGGAAAATGCAGGATGCCGAATCCAATCACGACGACATCGAAGCTGGCATCTTGAAACGGCAGATCGCCTGCATCGCCTTCGCGAAAATGAATGCCGGGATGAAGCGCGGCGGCTTCGCTGATCATGGCGGAAGAAAAATCGAGGCCGGTGATTTCCGCACCGCGCTGCGCAGCGGCAGCGGCGATGTAACCCGGGCCGGTCGCCACATCGAGCACGCTGTCCCCGGAATGCACGTTCACCGCATTGAGCAGCGGCTCGATGGACTGCGCGGTCAGTCTGCCGAAATGGTCCTCATAGAGTTTTACCACGCGCTGCCAGGCCTGGTGTTCGAAATCACGGAACGTCGCGGGTGGGAAATCGGCTTTCATGATTGTGCCCGTCCCGAGTGTTGCGCTAGGAAGTGCGCTGCCGCGCATCGGCTGCCATCATGAAATTCCTGCGCAGCGCCAGCGGGTCAGAAATATTTTTGAAGGGCGCACTATGTATCCCGGTGCCGGAGATAACCACGGAGCCAAAATCGAACAGGCGTCCGAAAATGCTCTGATTGACCTGAATGCTTTCTATTTTCTCCAGGAACATTTCCGTAGTGCGGCGCTCGATCAGTCCGGTCTTCGCGATTACGCGCTTGTTGGTGATGGCGAGCTCGGTAGTTGCATAAAGAATCCAGGCCCACAGCCACAGCAGCAATCCGATGCCGAACAGCGGAACGAGCAGCGCGCCAAACACGATCTGCGGCCACAGAGACCATTTGCTCAGGCGGGCGCGATAAAGCACCCGCTCGTCATTGATCAATACCTGGTCGATATAGGAAGCCATGGCCGTTTGCGCTTAAAGCCGCATGATGCCGGTGAAACCCGTGCAGGGGCAACCCGAAAGTGCCCTGGCTTTAGTTGTTCGGCTTGCTGCTCTTATTTTCGGATTTCGACTGGCCCTTTTCAGCGGGCGCCGGTGTATTGCTTTCGGTCTTGGAACCGGATGCGGCTTTGCGCGCTGCGTCGACTTCGGGACGATCGGTCTTGGTGGTTTCAGGAGTGACCCGGGCGCCGGTGTGGCCACCCGGATCAGGGCCCATAGCCAACCAGTCATTGGTAGGCGTTGCGTCCGGCGTACCCGCTCTTGCCAATGCACAAATCATGAAAAGCACGAATGGCAGCAGCTTCAACATGAAAACCTCCTACGCGAATGTGCTTGGTCCGGCGCTCGCGCCGCATATGGCGCGCTCTACCGATAGAACAATCGCAGGAAGTAAAGTTCTCCACAGGCTGGATTAAGCCTTTGCAGTCAGGCGGCCTTGTCTTCGGCGCGCTGCTCCATGGGCTTGTTAAGCTGGCTCAGATTGATGGCGGTGTTGATGAGGGCGACATGGGAAAACGCCTGGGGAAAATTGCCAAGCTGACGGCATGCCACCGGATCATATTCCTCCGCAAGCAGGCCGAGGTCGCTGCGCAATGCCAACAGCCGTTCAAATAGCGCGTGCGCCTCTTCACGCTGTCCCTGCATGTACAAGGCATCGGCCAGCCAAAAGCTGCATGCCAGGAACACGCCCTCCCCGGGCGGCAAAGCATCGACCGAACTGTGTGTGTGATAACGCATCACCAATCCATCGACCGTGAGTTCGCGCTGGATTGCAGCGACGGTGGATCTCACACGCGGATCGTCCCACGGCAGGAAGCCCGTCCCGGCAATCAGCAGCAGGCTGGCATCCAGATGTTCCGATCCGTAGCTTTGCACGAAGGCGCCCCGCGCTTCAACATACCCGTTGCGACAAACGTCGGCGTGAATTTCGTTGCGCAGCCGACGCCAACGATCAAGGGGCCCGGACAACTGGAATTCCTCTACCGCTTTTACGCCTCGGTCAAACGCCACCCAGGACATGATTTTGGAATACGTGAAGTGGCGCGGCGGCCCGCGTACTTCCCATAGTCCGGAGTCGGGTTCGTGCCAGACTGTCTCGAGATGTTCCAGCATCGCGCGTTGCACGCTCCACGCTGCTTCCACGGCCAGCCCGGCTTTGCGCGATTGATGCATGACGTCGAGCACTTCACCGTACACATCAAGTTGCCGTTGGTTGCACGCGGCATTGCCAATCCGCACCGGTTTGGATCCGGCAAATCCGGGCAGCCAGGGCAAGGATTGTTCGTTCAGGCGTCGCTCGCCGGCCAGGCCGTACATGATCTGCGTCTGTGCCGGGCTGCCAGCAACCGCGCGCAACAGCCAGTTGGTCCAGCTTTCAGCTTCGTCCCGATAACCGCCGTTCATGAGCGCGAGCAGCGTCAGGGTGGCATCGCGCAGCCAGCAATAGCGATAGTCCCAGTTGCGTACCCCGCCGAGTTTTTCCGGCAGCGATGTCGTTGGGGCCGCGACGATGCCACCGGTCGGCGCGTACGTGAGGGCCTTGAGGGTTATCAGCGACCGGCGAACGGCACCAAGCCATTGGCCCTTCACCGAGCAGCGTGCACACCACTCCCGCCAGAACGTTTCGGTATCGGTCAAGGCACTCAGTGGGTCGATTTTCGCCGGTAGATTGAGATGAGACAACGCGTGCGTCAGCACAAAAGGCATGCGCTCGCCTTCTTTGACTTCGAAGCGGGCAGTGTGCGAAAAATCGCGGCCCTCCATTGGTACCGGAGAGCACAGCACGACCTTGTCTGGACCGGCCACGGCGCAGATCGCATTGCCCGGTAGGCGAGTAACCCAGGGAACTGCCGCGCCGTAATCGAAGCGCAGCAGAAACTCCATGTCCATCGCCAGACGGCCCCGGCGTCCAACCACCAGGCGCACCAGATCCGGCTGTCGCGTGCGCACCGGCATGAAATCAATCACGCTTACCGCACCATCTGTGTTTTCCCACGTGGTCTCGAGAATGAGCGTGTCATCGTGGTAAGTGCGGCTGGTATGCGCATTTGCATCCACGGGTGCGATGCGCCAGCGGCCGTTATCGCGCGTACCCAGCAACGCGGCGAAGCAGGCGGCAGAGTCAAAGCGGGGCCAGCAGAGCCAGTCGATCGAACCGTCCCGCCCGACCAGCGCGGCGCTCTGGCAGTCGCCAATCAGCGCATAGTCCTCGATGTTCAGCATGGAACCCCAGGCACAGTTGACTGCAGTTCGGCGTACAGTAACAACACGCTCCGCATACCATGAAGGACCGCGCGGCCATGCGATAAGTTCTATGACGTGCCGTGTGACGCAGTTCAGCGGGCTCGCTGCAGCATGTCGGGGAAACTTTTTTTGGGATATCGAATGACACAAGCGAAGGTCACATTCAAGGATATTTACACCCGCAAGGTAGGGGGCGAGCGATACGAGTACGAGGTTACCTTTACGGCCGGGGAGCGGGTTGAATGGGGCGCCCGCGTTTACCAGAACGGTGTTCTGAAGGGCA
The DNA here is from genome assembly GCA_035573615.1 of Burkholderiales bacterium. GTDB lineage: Bacteria > Pseudomonadota > Gammaproteobacteria > Burkholderiales > JACQAP01 > JACQAP01. The sequence continues at coordinate 6,290 of DATMZQ010000476.1, forward strand.
CGCCCGGCGGTGTTGAAACCGGCAATCGGCTAACCGGTGAAGCCTTGCGTCAGAACATCATCTCGCTGGTGGAAGTCGCCATCGAAGGCATGCAGGGTATCAAGGAATAAATTCCCGCGCACAACGCCCGTCAGCCGCATCGACGGCTAGGACAATTGACTGTTGCGCAGCCGCAATCCGGCCTGGCGCAGTCGCCACAGCGCATAGATCAATACAATGCATCCGCTGAAACGTGCAATTTGATAAACCAGAGAGCCGATTGAGTCGCCGCCAAAAGCCGCCACTGCCTGGTATAACCCGTATGCGGAGAACAGGGTGTAGGGAAGCAGGCCGAGCAAAGCCACCAGAGCGCCAACCTGAAGCAGCGCTCCGACGGATTTCCAGAGCGCTGCTTTCGATGCGGCAATTTGTCTACGCATGCTCGCCCTGCCAATTCTTCGGCGTTTGATACCGCAAATGCACGGCCGGTTTCCGGTTGTGTCCCATGCTCAAGAGCTGACCGATCGGAGACATGATCGTACAGGAGATGCCATTATTACGGCTGGATAGCGGCACTTCACCGAAGTTCTGTTGCCTGGGCTTTTGGGCACACTGTAGACTTGGCGGGATTACCCTCCTGGTGTACCGATGAGCGAATCCGCCGCAACGCCAATCGTCACGATTCGGAATTTGTCGAAATCGTTCTCCGGGGTTTCCGCACTGGACGACTGTCAGTTCGACTTGCTCTCCGGCGAAGTGCATGCGCTGATGGGTGAAAATGGAGCGGGCAAGTCAACCTTGATGAAGATATTGTCCGGGGTGTACCGCAGGGATTCCGGTGAGATACTCCTCGACGGTCGTGCAGTAGACATAGCTAGTCCACGCGCGGCACAGGCCCATGGCATCAGCATCATTCACCAGGAGCTCACGCTGATGAACCACCTCAGTGCGGCCCAGAATATTTTCATAGGCCGTGAACCGCGCGGACGGCTCGGTGTGTTCCTGGATGAGACAGCACTAAACAATCAGGCGCGGCGCATCTTTGAACAGATGCACTTGCAGCTTGATCCGCGCGTGCGCGTCGGAACGCTGTCAGTGGCCAAGCAGCAGATGGTCGAAATAGCGAAGGCGTTGTCCTTTGATTCGCGCGTGCTGATCATGGACGAGCCCACTGCGGCGCTGAACAACGCCGAGGTCGCCGATTTGTTCCGCATCATTCGCCAATTAAAGTCCCGCGGTGTAGCCATCGCCTACATATCGCACAAAATGGATGAGTTGCAGCAGATTGCCGACCGCGTGACCGTGATGCGCGACGGCCGCTATATCGGCACGGTGCCCATGGCAACCACGCGTGTCGACCGCATCATCAGCATGATGGTGGGGAGGGAACTGGTCGACGCGCCCAACGATATTCCAGATACGTCGCGCCAGGACATGGCACTGGAGGTACGGCATTTGAATCGTGGTGCCGCTATCCGCGACGTCAGTTTCTCGCTCCGAAAGGGCGAAATCCTGGGCTTCGCAGGACTGATGGGCGCGGGCCGCACCGAAGTCGCCCGCGCCGTATTCGGTGCCGACCCGATCGATTCGGGTGAAATCCGCGTTTACGGCAAAAAAGTTTCCATCAAGTCGCCCAAAGATGCGGTGGTGCACCGCGTGGGTTATCTTTCCGAAGATCGCAAGCATTTCGGCCTGGCAACGGGGCTGGATGTAGCCACCAACATCGTTCTGTCCAGCATGAAGCGTTTTTTGAAGCTGGGCGGGCTGGTGGATGCGACCGGAATCCGTGCGGCCGCGCAAGCGTACGTCAAGCAACTGCAGATCAAGACGCCGTCGGTCGAGCAGCAAGTGCGGCTGCTCTCGGGCGGAAACCAGCAGAAGATTGTCATCGCGAAGTGGCTGCTGCGGGACTGCGACATCCTGTTCTTCGATGAACCCACTCGCGGGATCGACGTGGGCGCAAAAAGCGAGATCTATAAATTACTCAACGCGCTGGCGGAGCAAGGAAAGGCCATCGTGATGATATCTTCCGAGCTGCCCGAAGTACTGCGCATGAGCCACCGTATCGTCGTGATGTGCGAAGGCCGCATTACGGGCGAGGTGCCCGGCCGCGGCGCGACGCAGGAAATGATCATGCAGTTCGCCACGCAGCGAGATGCCGCGAAAGCGGCCTGAACGAGGACCTCCATGAGCTCCACCCAACCAGTCGATCTTGCCGTACAACGCCCCGGCGTGATCGGGGCCGTCAAAAGCATTTTTTTCGATCCGGCGACGCGCCAAAAATTGCTGGCGTTTGCGAGCCTGCTGGTGCTGATGGTTTTCTTCAGTGTCGCATCGCCCAATTTTCTGCAAGCCGACAACATGGTCAGCATCCTGCAGTCGACTGCGGTCAACGGCGTGCTTGCCATTGCGTGCACGTTTGTCATCATCACCGGAGGCATTGATTTGTCCGTCGGCACCCTGATGACCTTCTGCGCCGTCATGGCGGGCGTGGTCCTGACATTCTGGGGCCTGCCGATCTACCTGGGCATATTTGCAGCGATTTTCTTTGGCGCCTTATGCGGTTTCACTTCGGGCGTGCTGATCGCCAAGCTGAAGATCCCGCCTTTCATTGCCACGCTTGGCATGATGATGCTGCTGAAGGGACTGTCGCTGGTCATCTCCGGTACCAAGCCAATCTACTTCAACGACACTCCCGAATTCTCGGCGATTTCCCAGGACTCACTTATCGGTTATTTCGTATCCTCTGCGCCGATTCCCAATGCCGTGCTGATCCTCTTTTTGGTAGCCGTCGCCGCCAGCATCGTTCTGAACAAAACGCTATTGGGCCGCTACACCTTTGCTTTGGGCAGCAATGAGGAAGCTGTGCGCCTGTCCGGAGTCAATGTCGCATTCTGGAAAATTGTGGTGTACTCGCTGAACGGCGCAATCTGCGGCATTGCCGGGCTGCTGATCGCCTCGCGCCTGAATTCCGCGCAGCCGGCGCTCGGCCAGGGCTACGAGCTGGATGCAATTGCCGCGGTCGTTATCGGCGGCACGTCGTTGTCCGGCGGCACGGGAACCATCCTGGGTACCATCATCGGCGCCTTCATCATGAGCGTGCTGATCAACGGGTTGCGTATCATGTCGGTCGCCCAGGAGTGGCAGACGGTGGTAACCGGCGTGATTATCATCCTGGCGGTCTACACGGACATCTTGCGCAGGGGCAAGCAGTAAGCGCTGTACAGCATGCAAACAAATCCGCAACCGGACGGACTCCGGAAAAATCAGAGAGGAGAATTACATGGCAACGATTAGAGCATTGACGATCGCGCTCGGGCTGAGCGTCACTTTCGGCCTGAGTGCGAACGCATTGGCGCAGGAAACCTATATTCCGCTGATCTCGAAAGGCTTCCAGCACCAGTTCTGGCAGGCAGTGAAGCAGGGCGCCGAGCAGGCCGGCAAAGACCTGAAAGTCAAAGTCAGTTTCGAAGGCCCGGAAACCGAAGCGATGGTCGACAAACAGATCGATATGCTGTCCGCTGCCCTGGCCAAGAAGCCGAAGGCGATCGGCTTCGCCGCGCTCGACAGCAAGGCGGCGATTCCGCTGCTGAAGAAAGCGCAAGCCGCAAACATTCCAGTCGTTGCATTCGACTCAGGAGTGGATAGCGACATACCGGTAACGACGGCCACCACGGACAACAAGGCTGCTGCGGCGCTCGCGGCCGACAAGATGGCTGAACTGATTGGCAAGTCCGGCGAGGTCGCCGTGGTAGCCCACGATCAGACCAGCCGCACGGGCATTGATCGCGTAGAGGGCTTTACGCAACGCATGAAGTCAACCTATCCCAATATCAAAGTGGTCAGCGTGCAGTACGGCGGGGGCGACCACCTGAAGTCCACCGAAATAACGAAATCGATCCTCCAGGCCTCTCCCAACCTGAAGGGCATGTTCGGCGCGAACGAAGGTTCCGCCATTGGTGTGCTCAACGGGGCCAAGGAAATGAAACGCAAAATCGTGGTGATTGGCTACGACTCGGGCAAGCTGCAGAAAGATGCGATCCGCAATGGCACCATGGCTGGCGCCATCACGCAAAATCCGGTCGGAATTGGCTACAAGACGGTCGAAGCGGCGGTAAAGGCGCTCAAGGGCGAAAAACTGCCGAAGATCATCGACACCGGGTTCTACTGGTACGACAAGTCGAATATCTCCGATCCGAAGATCGCGGCGGTTCTATACGACTGATGACTTTGGTTTAGATGGCACACATCGGGCTTGCTGGCGGCTGGCCCGATGCGCACCAACCGCCGCATACGGCGCGGGGACTGTTTTTCATGCGG
>DATMZQ010000477.1:0-8688 GCA_035573615.1 Burkholderiales bacterium
TTCTGAGCGCCGCCCGCTATTTTCCAAGGCCGTGTAGCGACACTTCTTGCTTCGGGCCGCTAGTTTTAGAACCGTCTCAACATGCGGCATAGTTCCTGGTTGGAGCTGGGATAGCTTCTGAAAGGCGCTGTTCCAATTACACGAGCGCTTCGCCATTGATGCAGCTATCGGAAGCCAACCGATTATTTCGCCAAACCAAGGAACGGCCTGTGACCCCTTTCGCGGACGAAGTGCTTCGCAAATCGTCAACTTGGAAACCCAACTTCGGTTCGCTGACGCCAATGTTCGAGCCCAATATCGGCATTCCCACTTTGTCGTTTGTTTATTCGAACTGTGTCGAACTGGCCTTCACGCGAGAGATGATTGAGCCATTCGGTACTCTTATTTCTCCACCCGCAATGTAGCCGCCGTACCATTACAAGATATAGAGGCTTATACATGGCGCTTCAGTGCTTGAATTTAATTCGGACAGCACTTAGTCCGGTTCTGTCCGACGACAGTGTGCCCTTGATTTCCACTTTCTTTCCCACTGCCATGTCAGCGATGGTGCCATCGCGAAACTCCACAGTCCCCGAGTAGTCTACCGAAATGCCACGTACCACTAGTGTCCTGTTGACAGGGTCCAGTGCGGCGATGGAGCCATCCAGCTCGAAACCTTCGCCCTCGACTTCCTTCTGCGTTTTACTGTGTACCTTGGTGGCAACCAGGACGCCACTGCTTACGGTGCCTTCGACCTCGACTCGCATCCCCACGCCCAGACCGGCATTTCCTGATACGCCGGCCTGAGCAGCATCGACTGGAACGCCTTCGACAGTGAACTGCCCGTTTGATCCAGAACTGCTAATGAGGCCCTCGATTCGCACTTCATCATGTTCGCCAAGCTGGTTAACACCATCCAGCACCTGCATTGCGTTGACGACGCCCGTTGTCATGGCCGTTTGTAGTTTCAGGCGGACTAGTCGTCCATTTGCAAGCGAGGGTGGCACCTTCTTGGGGTCTATTCCGGCGTAAGAGATTCTCAGCTTGCCGATAGAAAACTCCCTGAGCGACGTATTGAGATTGTTGGCCACGCCGCGCAGTTCGTAAGCCGCCACGCCTGACTTGGGCTCAATGCGCGTGGCGCTGTAAGTGCTGTCCGCACCATCGAACAAGGCATAGACCAGAATCACATCGCCGACCGCAAGGGCCGTCAGCCCGCCCGTCAAGCTGTCATCAAAGATTGTCATCGAACTTACATCCACTGACTGCCCAAGCACCGTTAGTTTGCGGGCCTGCGTATCGATGCTCTCTATCGGTCCTAGGATCGCGCTGCTGAAAACAATGCTATCGGCAATGCTGCGCGTCTCGTTTGCGTTCACGACAAGTGCCGAGCCGCGGATCTGCGTTGTCATTCCCAGCTTGAGATCGTCCCGGTGGTGCGGTGTGCCGTCAGCATCCGTGATAGTTGCGTGGCTTTCATCGAAATGTACTCCGTTGACAATCACCGATCCGAATCCGGTGATTGGACCACTGGCCGAGGCCGCAGCCGCGCCGGTCCCGCCACTGTCAACGCCGCTTCCGCAGCCTGTGAGCAACAGAAGCAGAAAAAATATCGTGAACAACCCAAGCAGGGCGTTTTTCAGATGCGAATGCAAAGGTGACATGTCATGTACCTTTTTTGAGGCTGGCTTTTTGAGACCGCGGACGTCTCTTTACGTCGGGACCCCCAGTAAGTGGAGCAGCCATGGGTTCGGAGAACATGTAAATGCCAACGCGCACCCGTTGGCCCCGATCGCGGCTGGCAGAGCGATCGGCGGCGATGAGCTTATGAAGCAGAGGGACTGTCGCTTCCAGCAAGCCCTTCCACTGGGCACGCATGACGTCGCGTAGATGATCGAGCGACTCCTGGGACAACTCGTCGGCGAATACGGCCTGCTCCAGATGCGAGGGAGAATCGGCAAGCACGTTGGCGACCGCAGCCCGAAAATGATCACCAACATTGTGGCCAAGGAATCCAAGCATCCGTCCGACGTCCTGCTTCGGCACAAAACTGTCCCGGACCACATGGACCGTCTCACCTTCCAGCCGCACCAAGCCAAGGCGTAGGAGTTCCTCAAGCAGACTGCGTGGGTGGACATCGCGATTCACCGATCGTGCCAGCTTTTCGAAACTGCTTGACGGCCCCTGCCGCGGCAATGGCAGCGGCTCTCCTTGGGCATTTTTTAATGACGGCTCGGCGATCCAGCGGGTAAACACTTCAGTAGCGGGCGAGCGACGAATCGGTGCCCTGCGCGTAGTTGACTTCAACAGGCGCGACACCTCCCGGCGGTTCAGGCCGGTCGCCGTGCTGATGCGACTCACCACACGGTGCGCGGCATTGGAATGCGTGATGCGAGCCGCATCGACAAATGCTTTCTTTAGCATTTCCTCTACGACTGCAAATGACATCCCGCGTGCAACGGAAAGCGTAGCCAAGGGCTGCAACAGTGTTTTCAGCGCCTGTAGTAGCGAAGCGTGGTCAAGCAACGCCGCTGCCGGCGTGCCCGACTCTGGTCGTTTGCTTTTACCGGTGGATGTTCGCGTTGCCATTCGCAATCGTTGAATCGCATAACCTGGTCAATGTGCCAAATGCCCATTTCAATTGCTGAGGAGAGCCGCTCAAAATATAGGTCCATTCAGACCATCCGTGTCCGAAGCCATAGCCCGATTGGCTACGTTCCTGAGCCATACAACGTTCACCTTAAGACCCGTGAGCGTCCGCTTGCGGTCGTAAGCGGAAGTGTCAGCAGTTGGCCCGATTGCCGACTCGATGGCTTGCGACCCAAAGCCGATGTTTACGCGCAGCAGGGGTTCTTTTTTTGGTTCGGTGCCTTTCCTACGCAGCTCGCGCGAAACAAACGAAACAAAATTGGTGGGTTCGTGAAATTCTCGTAATGCGTCTGCTCAATACAGTGCGGATACATCCCATGGAATGGGACCACACCAAGGAGCGGCGCCATGACACCAGAACACATCCACACAGTGCAGTCCAGTTGGAACAAAGCGCTGCCGGCTGGCGACGGAGAAGCAAGGGTACTGTTCGAAAGCCTGCTCCAGGGCGATACCTCGCTTGACGGATTGTTTCAGCTTGACCCGCCGACATGGTCTGCGAATGTCGTGCAAATGGTTGACGTCGTGGTCGCGGGACTGACCCGCAGAGATAGAAGCACGGAACTCGTGCGCAGAGTCGGAAGCCGCAACACCGCCTGTCCGGCGATAGAGGATCACTATGATGTGATAGGTACCGCGCTGCTGCGGGCACTGGCCAGAATCCTCGGCGCAGCATTTACACCACGGATCGAAGCGGCCTGGACAATCGTTTATGCACAGCTTGTCGTCGTTATGCAAAAGGCGGCCGCTGCGAAACGGATCAGGCGCATTTCGAGGATGACGTCCGACGTTCGCATTCTGGGTGGCGCCTGAATCCCCGGCGTGATGCAAAGCCATGACATCATCGGCTACCTCGCTGGAAACTGGCCTCGATTCCGGATACAAACCGGCTACCCAGTTCGTGCGCTTGAAGAACGATCGCCTGATCGCATTGCGTGTTGCCTGCTTCGAAGACGGGTCGGCGATTCAGCAGTTCGTTCGGGGCCTTTCATTGCGGTCTCGCCGAAATCGCTTTTTCTCCGCGATGCGGGAACTTCCGAATGAGCTGATCGAAGACCTGCGATCCCATACGTCGGGCAAACTGTCGCTCATCGGTGAAACCCTTGAAGGCCCGAAATCGCGCATCGTGGCGATGGCTCAATATGCAGTTTACGAACCGATCGTGGCCGAATTGGCAGTGGTAGTTGACGACGCATGGCAGCGGCAGGGGCTGGGCCTCGACATGCTGGTTCGGTTAGCCGAGCATGCAGCCCGCGCGGGGCTTTCCGCGTTAACCGGCTTTGTGCTGCCGGATAACGGCCCGATGCTGAAGTTGCTATCTCGCTGGGATTGCGAAATCGTATCCAGCGGCGATCCGTACATGATGCGTTTCGTGAAGCAGTTCGATGCCCGCCAACGGAATTTAGTGGGCGCCTTATAAGCGGAGTAGCACATCGACGCATGCGACAACCAAGCCGGATCCGGACCAACGTTCCCGTCAGGGATAGAATGAGTACGGAATCGATGCCGCTGCGTCAATGCGACACCGTCAACACAATCGACACAAAGAACTATCCCACGCAGCAATAGCGACAAGATGGCCGGCTGGCCCGTCATTCCACGATTAACATGAGACCTGTCGCAATCTGGCTTGTGATCCTAATGTTCGCCGTTGTGAACGGTGCGTTTCGCGAGACTGTCTTGGTTCCAAACCTGGGCAAGCCGGTCGCCCTTGTGCTGAGCGGTCTGCTGCTGTCGTTAATCATTCTGACCCTGACGTTCGTGCTCGCGCCCTGGATCAGGCTGGACACGCGAGCACGATGCCTGTTCGTCGGGCTTCTTTGGGTACTTCTGACGCTCGTTTTCGAATTCGGTTTTGGTCTAAGCCAAGGCCGTTCCCTGCCAGACATGCTGGAAGCCTATACCTTCAAAGATGGCAACATCTGGCCGCTGGTGCTGTTAGTCACGTTTTTCGCCCCGTTGATGGCGGCCCGCCTGCGCGGTACGCCGAAAGACGGCGTTGCACGGAATGAATAAGCCAAAGCCTCAATGAGGCGTTACAGGAGGTTCCACAAATGATTCCGCATATGATCCTGGTCGCCGGGCCTTATCGCTCCGGAACGAACGATGATCCCAAGCTCATTGCGCGTAACGTGGCGGCCATGACAGACGCTTCGCTCATGCTTTTCCGTGCCGGTCATCTGCCAGTCATGGGCGAATGGTTTGCGCTTCCGCTCATTGAACATGCCGGCTCGTCTGGAATAGGCGATGCAGTGTTCAACGAAATTTTCCATCCAATCTCGCGTCGACTGATCGCCAAATGCGATGGTTGCCTGCGCATTGGCGGGGCCTCCGCCGGCGCAGATGAAATGGTCGCGCTCGCAAGGCAACACGGAAAAGCTGTGTACTACTCGCCCGAAGAAATACCCGGCGCGGCACCCTGACGGATTCCGAATCCATCCTGTCTGGATTCGCTTCCGGCCCAACTCGCGTTCAAGGCTACTTCTTCTTCGATTTCGCCTTGTCCGTTTTCACATCCACGGATTTTGCCGTCATCATGTACTCGACGGTGACCTTGGAGCCGACTTTCAGGTCGCCGGTGACTTTGGTGTCCGGCGTGCGGGCAATCTCCCACTTCTCCTTGCCTTTCTGCACGACGATCTTGCTGTCCGAAACTTCGAGCACGGGTCCGGTGACCTGGTAGGCCCAGGCAGAACTGGCGAGTATCAGCGCGGCAATGGTGAAAAGACTACGTAGTAATTTCATCGGAATACTCCTTGAGGGATGGTGACGGCATTGAACAGGCATTTTTGCGCTGTCTAGGGTAGCGCTGTGCGCCAGCGTTTGCCAAGTATGCGGCTCATGAACAGTTATGCGTCCGGGCTGTCTACCCGTTTCTGGGCGCAAGTCCCGCAGGGGCGAAACGCTAATCTTTAACGGTAAATTTACATGAAAGGCATTGAAAACGACGTGCAAACGACCCTCGTGGATTGGGCAGCGAGGACCCCCAAGGTTAGACGAGTGTGGGTGTTCGGCAGCCGCGCGCGCGGGAATCATCGTCCGGACAGCGACATCGATATCGCCGTCGAGCTGGAACCCGTTGCGGACAGCGAAGAGACACTGCTCGTGTGGCTTGCGAATTCGGAAAAATGGCGCTCCCAGCTTCAGGACAGGATCAGCATGCCCGTGGACCTGGAATGGTTTGATCCGAACGGAGGCACCGGGACCATTCGTGCGGCGCTGGATGAGGCAAAGACGCTGGTTTATGAGGCTGCCATTTGATGCGGCCGCCGGTAAAACGATGTTGCCGCATACTGTGAAATGATCGCGCTTTAAATTTCAGCCGCTCAACAGCGACCGGCGACTTGACAGTCTCAAGCGAGGAACCGATTTGGCCATTCGCATAGTGCGCCTTGGAACTGAACGCGTGCCAAACGAGGGGTTACGCATCGGCACCGTCCGGCGGCCGCCGCGCGGCGTTCCGAAATCCGAATTTTCAACAGGCAACTGGTATGACGTCTGGTTTCCGAATCTGGCGCCCTCGGCGGAAACGGTGAACCTGGCGCTCAAGGCTGCTTCAGCGCGCGAGTGGAGCGCTTTCATAAAGCGCTATCGAGCGGAGATGGCGCAACCGGAGAACAGCCGGGTCCTGGATGTGCTGGCGGCCTTGTCTCAGAGCGCCAATTTTTCGCTAGGCTGCTATTGCGAAGACGAATCGCGCTGCCATCGCTCCATTCTGCGCGAGCTGCTGTGCGAGCACGGTGCCAAAGTCCTGTAGCACATGAATGGCGCGTCCCGCTCACGCTTCGACCCATAACCAGGAGCGCTATTCCGCCAACAGCTCTTCGATACGGTTGACGACTTCCTTGCTTTCCGGTTGCGTGCGCGCGGAAAAACTGAACGCGCGCTTGCCATCGCGCGCGATCAGATATTTGTGGAAATTCCACTCCGGGGCGTCGCCCGTCATTTTTTCCAGTTGCGCGAACACCGGATTGGCTTTACCGGGCACCACGCTGGTTTTTTCGACCATGGGAAATTTGACCCCGTAGGTCAGCTCACAAAACTCCTTGATCTCCTTGCTGCTGCCCGGCTCCTGTGCGCCAAAATCATTGGCCGGAAAGCCGACCACGATCAATCCCTGGTCACGGTACTTCTGATAGAGCGCTTCCAGACCCTTGTATTGCGGTGTATTGCCGCAGTAGCTCGCGGTGTTCACCGCCAGAACGACCTTGCCCGAAAACGAGCACAGATCGATTGGTTTTCCATCCAGATTTTTAAATTGATGATTGAGCAGATCGGGACACGCAGCCATGGCAACCTCGCTGAACAGAGTCAGGGAAAATAAATGGACCACAGCAACCAGCATGCGTTTCATTCCAATTCCCCTGTATTCGGTATTTGCAGATAATACGCGTCTTCGATGGCCCACCATTTTGAATTACGGAAGTTATGGTGAAGACCGGTTATGGTCGATAGACCGGTTATGGTCGACAGACCGGTATCCCTTTAGGGAATCCTTTACGGAATCCTGCGAAGCAGGGCACGGCAGTTATGGGCGGTAGCCCGGTATCCTGCGAAGCAGGGCACGGTAGTCACGGCAGTAACGGCAGTCACGGTAGTCACGGCAGTCACGGCAGTCACGGTAGTCACGGCATTTACGGTCTTCACGCATTCACGGTATTTCCCATGGGTCCTCTGTCCGATATAAAAGTCCTTGAACTCGGCACGCTGATCGCAGGGCCGTTCTGTTCGCGCGTTCTTGCTGAATTTGGCGCGCAGGTCATCAAGATAGAGGCGCCGGATGGAGGAGACCCGCTTCGCCAGTGGCGCAAGCTGCACCATGGCACTTCGCTATGGTGGTATTTGCAAGCCCGCAACAAAAAATCGGTCACCGTGAATATGCGCGCGCCCGAAGGCCAGCAGATCGTGCGCGAGCTGGCATCCGAGACGGACATAGTCATTGAAAATTTCCGCCCTGGCACGCTCGAGAAATGGGGGCTGGGATGGGAAGAGCTGTCGAAGCGCAATCCCGGCCTGGTGCTGGTGCGGCTTTCGGGCTATGGGCAAACCGGGCCGTATCGCGAACGAGTTGGATTCGGGGCGATCGGCGAAGCGATGGGAGGATTGCGTTATGTAACCGGGTATCCGGATCGGCCCCCGGTCCGCGTGGGCATCAGTCTCGGCGATGCAATCGCTGCCCTGTACGGAGTCATCGGCGGCCTGATGGCGTTGCGTCATCGCGAAGTCAACGGCGGCAAAGGGCAGATGGTCGACGTGGCGCTGTACGAGTCGGTGTTTAGCTTGATGGAAAGCTTGCTGCCCGAATTCGACATGACCGGCTTCGTGCGCGAGCGCAGCGGCGCGTCGCTGCCAGGCATTGTCCCCTCGAATACGTACACAACGCGCGACGGCAAATACGTGGTGGTTGGCGCCAACGGTGATTCGATCTTCAAACGCATGATGCTTGCGATCGGCCGGGCCGATCTGGCCGAGGATCCCTCGCTCGCGCGCAACGATGGCAGGGTGGTTCGCACCGGAGAACTGGACAAGGTGATCGCGGACTGGTGCGCGGCGCACGACCTGAATCGGGTACTCGAAGTGCTGGACCACGCGCAGGTGCCGGCGGGAAAGATATACGACATCGCCGATATCGTGAGTGATCTGCAATATCGCGCGCGCGGCATGATCGAGCAACTGCGGTTGCCAGATGGTACGCAAATGAAAGTGCCGGGCGTGGTGCCGAAGTTGAACGATACGCCCGGCGGCACACGATGGCCGGGACCAGAACTCGGCGAGCATACGCACGAAACGTTGGCTGGACTGGGCTATGACGACGGCCGCATCGCTGCGCTCAAGTCACGCGGCATAATCTGATTTTCCCAGCGACATCGTTCCGCCAGCTGCATTGTTTCAGCCGCAGCGCGGCGTGTATTTTATACAAGACGCCTTGAAAATCTGGCAGCGGCGCGTGCGATTCGCACCGGCAAGCCGCGCAGATGTCCTCCAGCCCGTGATTTTCCTGGGCGCGCCTTTTGCATGAGGGCTGTCCACTGCGGCATACATGACCCTGCCAACGAGCAG
>DATMZQ010000478.1:0-2523 GCA_035573615.1 Burkholderiales bacterium
GATGTGGAACCTCGCCGCATTCCGTCCACGGGTGAGGTATGGGTGGACGATCGGTTGCTGCGCAGGCTCGCGATTAAAATCGGTGAGCGCATTGTGCTCGGCGAACGGGAATTCACAGTCGCTGCCATGGTCAGCGAAGAACCGGAATCGAGTGTCGGGTTCATGAATCTCGGCCCCCGGCTGATGATGAATGCGGCGGATCTTTCTTCCACCGGATTGATCCAGCCCGGCAGCCGAGTTTCCTATCGGCTGTTCGTTGCCGGCGACAGCAAAATAATTGCAGCGTTTCGCGCGTTTGCGGTTGAAGCAATCGGCGCGGGACAGCGCGTGGAAGATATTCGCGATGCGCGCCCGGAAATAAAATCTGCATTGGAACGCGCCGAGCGTTTCCTCGGCCTAGCCGCACTGATGACCGTTATCCTGGCCGGCGTTGCCGTGGCGCTTGCGGCCCGGCGTTACCTGCAGCGACATCTCGATGCTTGCGCCATCATGCGCTGCATTGGCGCCACGCAGGCCCTGATCCTGCGCCTGCATGGATTGCAGTTCGTGATGATCGGGCTGATCGCAGGATCGGTTGGTTGCGCTGTTGGCTTGGCGTTGCAATACGTATTGGCAGCCGTGCTGGCACCCGTTGTCTCGGTAACATTGCCCGCGCCCGGTTTGCTTCCGTTGATACAGGGGCTGGCGGCTGGTTTCGTGATGCTGCTCGGGTTTGCGCTGCCTCCGCTCATGGCACTGAAACAAGTACCGACATTGCGCGTGCTACGCCGGGATATCGGTGCGCCGGATCCCGCCGGCATTTCAGCCTATGTTCTTGGCGGCGGCGCAATTGCGTCGCTGGTGTTGTGGCAGGCTCAGGAATTCAGGCTCGGTCTTTACGTTCTGGCCGGCATTCTGGGCACGGCGGCACTCGCCGCTGCCCTCACAGTGCTGGTGGTGCAACTGTTAACGCGGGTGGGCCCGAGCGCAAATCTCAACTGGCGATTCGGTGTCGCCAATCTGCGGCGCCATCGCGCCGGCAGCATCGTGCAGGTAATGGCTTTGGGACTCGGATTGATGGCGCTTATTTTGCTGACTCTGGTGCGTACCGATCTGCTGAACAGCTGGCGGCAGAGCCTGCCCGCACAAGCGCCCAACCGTTTTCTGGTCAGCATCCAGCCCGATCAGGTGCCCGCGGTCGAGCAGTTTTTCGTCGACCACAACGTTCCACCGCCGCATTTATTTCCGATGGTGCGCGGCCGGCTGGTGGAAATCAACGGCAAGGGCGTTTCATCGCGCAACTACGCCGAAGAAAGGGCGCGCAGGCTGGTTGACCGGGAATTCAATTTGTCCTGGACAAAGTCGATGCAGCCGGACAACGCCATTGTCGAGGGCCGCTGGTTTGAAAGCCGCGACACCGGAAAACCACTGCTTTCTGTCGAAGAAGGCATCGCCAGGACGCTCGGGGTGAAAACCGGCGACACGCTGACGTATGAAATCGCCGGCTCGCGTTTAACCGCGCAAATATTGTCGCTACGCAAGGTGGCGTGGGACTCGTTCCGGGTGAATTTTTTTGTTATCGCGCCCGCGGGGCTACTGGAAAAATTCCCGGCCAGCTACGTGACCAGCCTGCATTTGTCCGCCGAGCGTTCGGTGCTTCTCGACGAACTGGTGCAGCGCTTTCCAAACCTGATTGTTATCGATGTGGAAGCCATCCTGTCGCAGGTTCAGCGCATGATGGACCAGGTCGTGAGAGCAATCGAATTCGTCTTTTTGTTCAGTATTGCGGCCGGATTGCTGGTGCTGTTCGCTGCGCTCGGCAGTACGCATGATGAACGCGAATTCGATGCGGCCGTCATGCGCACGCTTGGCGCCTCGGGTGCACAGTTGCGCGCGGTCCAGGCAGCGGAGTTTGCATTGATCGGCGCCCTGGCGGGCCTGCTTGCAGCGCTCGGAGCAACCTTGATAGGTTACGTGCTGGCCGACCGGGTGTTGAATCTGCCGTTTGCCATCAACCCGTGGGTCTGGCTGGCGGGCTTGCTGCTGGGCGCCGCTGGCGTGACGCTGGCGGGATTGCTCGGTACTGCCAAAGTGCTGCGCACTCCGCCGATGCAGGTGTTCAGAGCCAGCGCCTGATTCCAATTGCCGCCTTGCTTTCAAACTGCCCGCCGTTGAGGCAACGGATGGGCAGTGCCTTTTGTGCGACGCGTTCGGGTAAAAGCATTAGACGAATATTCAAGGAATTGCACTCGTTCCTGTGGTACACTTCGCGACCTTTTTCGCCGCACTGCATTTCATGACACGTAACGTTCGCAACATCGCCATTATTGCCCACGTCGACCACGGCAAAACCACGCTGGTCGACAAGTTGTTACGCCAGGCCGGAACCTTCGCGGCGCATCAGCATATCGCCGAGCGGGTCATGGACTCGAATGACCTGGAAAGAGAGCGCGGCATCACCATTCTGGCCAAGAATTGCGCGGTTCAGTACCAAGGCACGCACATCAACATCGTGGACACGCCGGGACATGCCGATTTCGGCGG
>DATMZQ010000479.1:0-9736 GCA_035573615.1 Burkholderiales bacterium
CTCCGGGAATAGTGTGACTACGTCGAAATGCATCTCTTTACCAATTACTCGGTTTGGTTCCAGTCCACTGATAACTTTCTGGACTTCAAATCTACCTGAACGATAACGCCTTCGATAAAAGGGATAAGAACTTCTCCATCACCCGTTACGACAAGCACGGCGTTAGCGCCCGTTTCCAGAATTTTTGTGACTCGCCCCAGTCTGGCAGCTTTCGCATCCATGACATCCATCCCGAGAAGGTCGTTCCAATAAAACTCTGCTTCCCGAACTTCAGGCATTGATTCGCGGGGAACTGCAACGTCCCTGCCCTTCAACCGTGCGGCCGCATCCCGATCATTAAATCCCTCTAGCCGCGCAACAACCGAAGACCCATGCACAAACGATTCCGATACTCGATGCGGTTGCCATTCTCCTTGGTCGCCTATCCACCATTCAGCGTAGCTCAGCAGTCCGTCCACAACGTGCGTAAAGGGCCGGATTTTAATCCAGCCCTTTAGACCGTATGGGGCGCTTATGCGCCCCATAATGACCATTGTCTCAGGTCTGTGCTGTACCACCGAACTGCTTTACCAGACGTGCGGCCGTGTCGGAAAGCTTGGCGCCTTTTCCCTGCCAGTACCGAAGGCGATCCATTTGAATGCGCAACGTCTCCTGACCTTCAGGAGCCTTGGGGTTGTAGAACCCCACGCGTTCAATGAAGCGACCATCCCGGGGATCGCGCGAGTCCGCCACGACCATGTTAAAAAATGGACGCTTCTTGGCCCCTCCCCGCGAAAGTCGAATGACTACCATGTGCTTGTCCTTAAAATACGAAGCCCGCGATTCTACGCCGGTTTTGGACGTATCGGCAAGCGCTTGGGTTGATCCACGCCCATCCTCGATACTGCAAATGTCCGGGCGTATAAACGTGTGCTCCCCTCAGCTACTTCGATCCCGCTGATGCGGCATTGACAGAGCCGAAGCGGCTGTCCAGAAACTCCACCAGTACTTTAACCAGGTCATCCTCACGGCCCTCGAAAAAATGCTGGGCATTCGGAACAATCACCTGGTCGGATCCCGGCACCTTCATGATTTGTTTTTTCCGCTCATACGCTCCTACTTGTGTGATTTCCCAGTCCTTGCCACCAAATACATCCAGTACCGGGATTTTGATGCGGAACATCTCCTCGAGGCCGTTAATGATTCCGATGAATGCCCAGGCTTTGATGGGCGTGGAATTGGCATGGATCAGGTATTGGTTCGCCATTGTCGCGCCGAGACTGTGCGACACGATTGCAATTTTCTCGAAGCCCTTCTCCTGCAGAAATTTGGCGGCCAATGCGTACCGCTCTTCGGCATCGGGATACGTCGGAAGATAATCGCCAACTTTGGCCCCGGGGCCCAATACGGGCAATTGGATCGCGAGCGTGGTATAGCCTTGCTCCGCAAGCTTGACGCGCAATACACCATAGAGTTCGAAGTCGGGATTCCAACCTCTTCCATGGCCGATGATTACCGCACCGCGCGGCTTCTCCGCCTGGGTATAAATGGCGAGGAATTTGTGGCCACCCTTTTGTTGCAGCCAGACGACGTCGCCAACAAGAATGGCCGGGACGATCTGATCCGACCAACGTTTTTCGCGTTCGTAATCGGGTTGCTGCGCACAAACAGCCGATGAAAAAACACTAATGAACAGAAACGCGACAAGCGAGCGCATGTGGTTACCTTAAACGTTCTATAACTCGAAACATCAATCGTGAATGAGCAACTGCTCAGCCATACTTTGTGACTGCCATGGCGGGCGTGCGTTCACATTAATGCAGACCTGGGAAGCCGCCTTTTACTGAACGCATCATTTTTTGCAAACCGCCTTTGCCCATTATCTTCATCATTTTCTGCATCTGCTCAAACTGGCTGAGCAGGCGGTTGACTTCCTGCACGGTAGCCCCGGCTCCCGTGGCTATGCGCCGCTTACGAGAGGCCTTTATGATTTCCGGCCTCGCACGTTCCGCGGGCGTCATGGAATTGATAATACCCACTGTGCGCCCTATCACCCGCTCGTCCACCATACGGCCTTGAGCAGCCTGTGCCAATTTCGCAGGCAGCTTATCCATCAGTGCGCTCAGGCCGCCCATCTTTTTCATTTGCTCCATCTGATTGCGGAAGTCGTCCAGATCAAAGCCCTTTCCAGACTTCACTTTTTTGGCTAGTTTTTCGGCCTCTCCGATATCGACGTTGCGTCGCGCCTCCTCCACCAATGCCAACACATCGCCCATGCCCAAAATCCGTGCCGCAAGACGTTCTGGATAGAAAGGCTCCAGACCGGTGAGTTTTTCCGACACGCCAACAAACTTGATCGGACGACCAGTGACATGGCGCACGGACAACGCAGCACCGCCGCGGGCATCGCCATCGAGCTTGGTGAGAATTACACCGGTCAGAGGCAACATCTCGGAAAAAACCTTCGCCACATTAACCGCATCCTGTCCTTGCATTGCATCGACCACAAAAAGCGTTTCAATCGGCTGGAGCACTTCGTGCAGCAGCGCAATCTCCCGCATCATCGCATCATCAATTGCAAGCCGGCCTGCAGTATCAACGATCATGACATCGTGATAATGTTTGCGCGCATAATCAAACGCGGCCACGGCGATGTCTTTTGGCGCTTGCGTAGAGGCAGACGGAAATACTT
This sequence comes from Burkholderiales bacterium, assembly GCA_035573615.1. GTDB lineage: Bacteria > Pseudomonadota > Gammaproteobacteria > Burkholderiales > JACQAP01 > JACQAP01. The sequence continues at coordinate 2,672 of DATMZQ010000479.1, forward strand.
CCACGCCCACCTGGCGTGCAAGCGTAGCGAGTTGGTCTATGGCCGCAGGGCGATATACGTCGCAACTAACGAGCAACACTTTTTTCTTTTGCTCCAGGAGCAACTTCGCCAATTTACCTGCGGTAGTTGTCTTGCCCGCACCTTGCAGCCCCGCCATGAGGATTACAGCGGGAGGAACTGTTGCGAAGCTTAGCGCGTCATTGCGACTACCCATTAGCGCAGTGAGTTCATCGTGCACCACGCCTACCAATGCTTGGCCTGGCGTAAGGCTCCCGATCACGTCCTCGCCTACCGCCTTGGCTTTGATCCGGGCAATGAAATCCTTTACTACCGGCAGCGCCACATCGGCTTCCAGCAACGCGATGCGCACCTCTCGCAGAGCCTCCTGGATATTAGAATCGGTCAGGCGCGCATGCCCTCGCAGCGTCTTGACGACGCCGGCTAGCCGATTGGTAAGGTTGTCTAACATTTTGATGTCCGGATGTGTTGATGGCCGGATGTGGTCAGCGCGGGGATGTTGTAGACTTGGCCAGCAATTCTTCGCCTCAGAATGAAAGATATTCTACTTCATCTGCTCGTAAGTCTCGGATATGCGGGACTCGCAATCTTCCTTTGGCGTGATGCGCTCATGCCATCCACTGTGCAATATGGGCAACTGAAGGCATCAAGGGCGCACCTTGCGCTTATAGCACCGCTTATCCTGCATGCCGTGCTGCTCGTGAATTCTGTCTTTTCCGGTGAAGATGTCTATCTTGGCGTTGGAACTGCCGTTTCAGTGATCATCTGGCTTACCGTTCTGATCTATTGGACTGGAGGTTTTTTTTACAGGTTGGAGGGTCTACAGGTTCTTGTCTTGCCGAGCGCAGCAGGACTTTCGCTTCTGCCGTTGATTCTGCCAAGCGTGCGTCCGCTGGCCAATACACATCTGGCGGCATTCAAGATCCATCTGGTGATCTCACTGCTGGCTTACAGTCTTTTTACGATCGCCTCTTTGCACGTGTTGATGATGGCGATCATGGAACGAAGGTTACATCGGGGAAATTTGCCAAGATTCATGCAACATTTACCGCCGCTGCTGACGATGGAAAGGCTTCTGTTCCAGATCATATCGGCAGGATTTATCCTTCTTACGTTGACTCTCGGAAGTGGCATTCTATTCTCGGAGGAATTGTTCGGCAAACCGATGCAGTTCACTCACAAAACCGTTTTTGGCATTTTATCGTGGATCATTTTCGGCGCGATGCTGTCAGGCCGCGCACTTTACGGATGGCGAGGCCGCGTCGCGATGCGCTGGACTCTGGCGGGATTTCTCTCGCTTTTTCTGGCTTACATCGGCAGTAAATTTGTTTTGGAAGTATTACTGCAGCGCTAGTCGCATGAAGCGCTAGTCCCATGAGACGTGGCCCATGCTTGCTTGACACCGCGGTTGCCTGGTGCCAATACTAATTTTCTTACCAGACGATGGAGTGACAGTACTTGGATGAGATTCCACTTTCCAGTCTGCTGATCGCAATAGTCATCTTACTCGTCATCTCGGCGTTCTTTTCAATTTCCGAAACCAGCATGATGGCGCTCAATCGCTATCGATTGAGGCATCTGACCAAGACGGGTCATCGAGGGGCGCGAATTGCTTCTCAGCTTCTAGCGCAAGTCGATAGGTTGCTTGGCGTAGTGTTGCTTGGTAATACTCTGGTCAATGCGGGCGCAACTACGCTTGCTACAGTTATCGCCATTCGCCTGTTCGGCGGCGGGGAGATCGTGCTGTCCCTGAGCACAGCCGTAGTGGCCTTCATGCTTCTGGTATTCAGCGAGATCACGCCTAAAATCATTGGCGCAACGAGACCAGAAACCATCGCTTTCCCCGCCGGCTACATCCTCGCTCCTTTACTGAAGATTGCTTACCCGGTCACATGGTTCGTAAACCTTTTTGTGCGGGGACTACTCTGGTTGGTCCGTTTTCATCCGAATTCCAATCAACCGCATACGTTAAGCATGGAGGAATTGCGCACTCTTATTTTGGAGGGAGGCAATTTCCTGCCACAAAAGCATCAGAACATACTGATGAACCTGTTCGATCTTGAATCGATCACCGTGGAAGACGCCATGACGCCAAGAAACCAGATTGAGGCGATTGATATCGATTCGCCGCCCGATGAGATACGCCGGCAGATCGCGATCAGTAACCACACGAGGCTGCCGGTCTATCGAGAACGCTTGGACGATATTGTTGGCATTGTCCACGTGCGGAAGGTGCTGAACCTGTCCGAAGGCGAGCAGATTGACGCCAAAACGCTAACCGATGTCCTACGCGAACCGTATTTCATCCCGATGGGAACGCCTTTGCTCACACAATTGCAGAACTTCCAGGAACAGCAAGACCGGATGGGGCTCGTGGTCGATGAATATGGTGAACTGAAAGGTCTGCTTACACTGGAAGATATTCTCGAAGAGATCATTGGAGAATTTACCACCCAGTCTCCCCTGCAAAGTGCCCGTTTCCGCCGCATGGAAGACGGCAGCATCATCGTGGAGGGTGCAACCCTGTTGCGCGACATGAACAGGAAACTCGGCTATAAATTTCCACTGGACGGACCGAAAACCTTGAATGGGCTCATCCTTGAGCACTTCCAGGACATTCCGGAGTCGGGTACCAGCCTAAAACTCGCCGGCTATCCGATTGAAGTTCTCCAAACCCAAGACCGCGTTATCAAATCGATCCGGCTCCTACCGCCGGATAATGGCTAAAAATCAGCGGGATTTTGCGTTTACTTCCACCTTTACTTCAACCTTCGGCCAGTGCATCATTGTCAGTCTGAATGGCTAGAAGGCATGCGGACACTATCCCACCGCGTCCATCCTGGGGTACGACTGTGAGAGTGAAGAGGTAAGCACTATGGCGACGGCTGCGGCAACTCGAGACCGGGTAAAGGAGTACACCTTCCTCTGGGAAGGCAAGGATAAGGGCGGAAAACTGGTCAAAGGCGATATGCGTGCTGGCGGCGAACACGTCGTTTTAGCCCAGCTTCGCCGGCAAGGCATCGCGGTACTCAAGGTAAAGCGCCAGAGAGGTGGCCTTGGCGGCAAGGTTACACAGAAGGACATCACCCTCTTTACGCGGCAATTGGCAACCATGATGAAGGCTGGCGTACCTCTGCTCCAGTCCTTTGACATCGTCGGAAAAGGTCACGCCAACCCGGCGGTGGGCAAATTGCTGATGGACATCAAAAACGAAGTCGAAACGGGCAACAGCTTGACGAATGCCTTCCGTAAATATCCGCTTTATTTCGATGCACTGTATTGCAATCTGGTAGGCGCGGGAGAGCAAGCCGGTATTCTGGACAGTCTTCTCGACCGGCTGGCGACTTACAAAGAAAAAATCCTGGCAATCAAAAGCAAGATCAAAGCTGCGTTGTTCTATCCCATATCGATCATCGTGGTGGCATTCATCATCACCGCGATCATCATGATTTTCGTGATACCCGCATTCAAGGATCTGTTCTCCAGTTTTGGAGCAAACTTGCCTGCCCCGACACTGTTTGTCATGGCAATTTCAGACTTCTTTGTGCAGTATTGGTGGGCGATCTTCGGTAGCGTTGGCTTTGGGGTATGGTTCTTTTTCTACACGTGGCAGCGATCCGTAAAAATGCAGAATGTCATGGATCGTTTGTTTCTCAAGATACCGGTATTCGGACCATTGATACGGAAGGCGACCATTGCGCGCTGGACACGGACCCTTTCGACAATGTTTGCGGCCGGTGTACCTTTAGTCGAAGCCTTGGACTCGGTGGCCGGTGCCGCAGGCAATCAGGTTTACTTTGAGGCCACCAAGAAGGTACAGCAGGAAGTTAGCGCCGGTATAAGTTTGACTGTGGCGATGACCAATACCAACGTATTCCCGAACATGGTTATCCAAATGGTATCCATCGGCGAGGAATCAGGATCCCTGGACGGAATGCTAAGCAAAGTAGCTGACTTCTTTGAGCAGGAAGTCGATGATGCGGTAGACGCCCTGGCCAGTCTGATGGAACCCATGATCATGGTCGTGCTAGGGGTATTAATTGGGGGAATGGTTATTGCAATGTACCTGCCGATCTTCAAGATGGGTCAGGCAGTATAAAAGGATTTTGACGATAAAGCGCCCGACGAACTCGGGCGCTTTTTTTTATCATCGCTTGCTCTTCGAATCATCGGTGTTCCATTCATGTCAATAATCGAAGTGCTTAGGAATCAACCGATCATGCTGACAATTGTATGCGGGTTGATTGGACTGGTGGTCGGCAGCTTTTTAAACGTTGTCATCCACCGGCTTCCAAAAATGCTTGATGTCGAATGGGATAACCAGGCAGCGGATCTGCTCGAACACAAAAATATGGCAGAGGTGGCGAAAAGACTTCGCCCGCGCGGTACGGTGCGCTATAACCTCATGACTCCCGCCTCGACTTGCCCGCATTGCGGACACAAGATCAAGGCGTACGAGAATATTCCAATTATCAGCTATCTCCTGCTGCGTGGCCGCTGCGCGTCATGCAAGGCGCCGATTAGCATTCGCTATCCGATCGTTGAGGCAATAAGCGGACTTATGGCCGCTTATATAGGCTGGAAGTTTGGATTCACCCTTTCTATGGCGGGAGCGCTGGTGTTTTGCTTAGCGCTCCTGGCACTTACGGTAATAGATATTGACACCCAGCTGCTTCCGGATGACATCACCTTGCCGCTGATGTGGACTGGGTTGCTGCTCAATTTGAATAACCTCTTTGCGCCGCTTTCATCCGCAGTACTCGGCGCGGCGGCAGGATATCTTTCTTTGTGGTCAGTCTATTGGCTGTTCAAAATTACTACCGGAAAGGAAGGCATGGGCTACGGAGATTTCAAGCTTTTGGCCGCTATCGGTGCGTGGTTAGGATGGAAGATGCTCCCCGTTGTCATTCTGCTTTCTTCTCTGGTGGGAGCAATAGTCGGAATTGGTTTAATCATGCTGACGCGGCATGGTCGGAATACTCCCATTCCTTTTGGGCCTTACCTCGCCGCGGCGGGACTGATAGCCTTATTCTGGGGCGAATCCATCAATCGTACCTATTTGCAGGTTTTCTAGAGCAATGGCATTCACTGTTGGCCTGACCGGAGGTATTGGATCGGGCAAAACAACGGTGGCGGAATTATTTGCATCGAACGGGGCTGGTGTTGTTGATACGGATGAAATATCGCACCGCCTCACAAGTCCGGGCCAGCCAGCGGTTGCAGAGATCGCCCGGAAGTTTGGACCGCAGTTTTTCGCCACTGATGGAAGCCTGGATCGGCCAAGGATGCGTAGTCTCGTATTTTCCGATCCAGCGGCCCGCAAAAATTTGGAAGCAATCTTGCATCCATTAATCCTGGCAGAGACCGCGCGCCAGATACAGAATGCGATTGCTCCCTACGTCATTGTGGTGGTACCGCTTCTTATTGAATCAGGTTCTTATAGAAAAACCGTGGATCGAATACTTGTAGTAGATTGCGAGCCGGAAACCCAGATCCGCAGGGTTATTGAACGCAGCGGTCTAGTCCGCAATGAGGTTTTGTCCATTATCGCGACTCAAGTGTCAAGGGAGCGGCGACTGACTGAGGCAAACGATATTATTCTTAACGAAGGCCCACTGGATTCGTTAATGCTTCAAGTAAAAGCATTTCATATGCAGTACCTACGACTCGCGAAGTCAAAAATCGGATCCGATCCGGATTGATTGCCTGGATCGGCCAAGGCTTTATTTTTTGATTCTTTTCAGCAATACTTGCCCAACTCCTGTGGCCACCTCCACATCGTGATCAGCTACGAGTTCCCACTCAACGAGAGGATTCGCACCCTGCTGCGCCTGGAGGACCTATACCGGCGCACGCAGCATTTCGCCTCCAAAACTGAATCTGAAGAGCACCATGTTGCTCTAACGTCGCTGTTTGAGTTGTTGGACGTGGGAGGCCGCGCGGATCTTAAATCGGACATAATGCAAGAACTGGAGCGCCAGAAACAGCATCTTGAGGCCCTTCATAATAATCCCGCTATTTCCCAGGAAGCTTTGACCACAGTACTCTCGGATATTGATAAAGCGGTTTCCGACCTGTTCCTTTCGTCTGGCAAGACCGGGCAGGAACTTCGAGAAAATGATTGGTTAATGGGGATCAAGCAGCGTTCCGCAATACCCGGGGGCGTGTGCGAATTTGATTTGCCCTCCTATCATTACTGGCTTAACCGAAGCGCTGAAGCGCGCCGCCTGGATCTGGATCAGTGGCTTGCCCCATTTATACCGATTCGAAATGGCGTCCGGATCATACTCAAGCTGCTAAGGGAAAACGGCAAGACTGCAAAGCAGATCGCCCACCAGGGTGTCTATCAACAGACCATGGCAGGGAGGTTGGCTCAGATGCTCCGGATTAGGCTCGATAGCAGTTACGATTGCGTCCCTGAGATAAGCGCAAACAAATATGCTCTTAATGTCCGCTTTACGACAGCGGTGGGGACACAGCGCCGAACCACTGTAGAAGAAATCGGGTTTGAACTTACGTTCTGCAATTTGTAATGCCGTCCGAATCCAGAAAAGCGCGCAAGGTACATTGTCCGCAATGCAATGCCTCAATAGTTTGGAGCATCGAGAATCCGTACCGTCCATTCTGTTCTCAGCGCTGCAAACTGATCGATCTGGGGCAGTGGGCCAGTGGCGCATACCGAATTCCACAAGTGGAACGCGATAGTGGGCGGACCGACGACGAAGAGAACTCCTAGCGTTCGGATTGATCCCAGGCTCCCCGCAACATCGCGATACCATGCGCTCCCCTGAGCCGCGCCGCGTCCAGATTTTCTGATCGCATCCCTCCTAGAGCAAACACGGGAAGCGAATAATTTTGAACCAGGCTTTCAAAGTTTTTCCAACCCATTCCGGCCGCATCAGCATGGGTTGACGTTTGTTCAACCGGGCCCAGGAGGACGAAGTCCAATCCCAGATCACGTGCTTTGTCCAGTTCTGCACTGTTATGGCAGGAGGCGCTGCACCACTCGACGTCAGGCCGAACCTTGGTACCCATCAATTCGCGTGA
>DATMZQ010000480.1:0-2359 GCA_035573615.1 Burkholderiales bacterium
AGTTCCGCCACCGGCCGCTGCGCCATATCGTAAACGCGAATGTCGACCACCTGCGTATCGTCTTTCTCGACACTCCGCAGCGTAGTGTGCACCCATGCTTCGTCGATCTCGTCCTGATAGCAGCGAAATCCCGCCAGCGAGACAGGCAGGTAGGACTTACGACCGTCGCTTGCGGCATTCTCCGCGACATCGAGTACAAAAGGATAGGCATGCAGGCACGCATCCAGAAACGCGGGGTGCATCGCGTATTGCGTATTTGCCAAACCGTCCGGAAGCCCCACTTTGGTAAGCGCCTCGTGCTGACCGACGTACAATTCCCGGACGCCACGGAAGCTGGGGCCATATTCGAGCCCTAACCCGCCGAGCCTGTCGTAGAAATCGGCAACAGGCAGTGTTTGCTGACAACGGGCCCGGACCTGCTTCGTCGAAAAAGCCTGCCGGGACGGCACGTCTGACTTGCGCAGGGTGCCCGTCATGTGAGTATGCCAGACGTCCGAGCCTTCAGCGGCCGCACTGACAAGTCTGAAACCTGCCCTGTCGGATTTCAGCGGAGTTACCAATACCCGCACAATCCGATCTTCCCCATTGGCAAATGCCATCGCTTGGTGATGCATCGCATCATCGAAACTCACCCGCGACGTTCCGAATTGCATACGGCCGACGGCCGTGGCGGCCTCCAGTTCAGCAGTGGTTGGCAGAACGATCGCTCCCGCAACTCTATGGTCGGAGAGGTAACCGGCGTGATGCACGCCGTAGCGCGCTTCATAACACACTTCTTTGGCGGTTGAATTTATGCGCGTACCCACCAGCGGATGGAGTCGTTCGACAGTATTCCGGACTCGTTTTTCAGTATGGATCGTGTTGTCTTCTATCCAGTGGCGCTGGCGCTGGAAGGGATAAGTGGGCAACGGTATTCGTCGCCATGACGAGTCGGCATGGACTGCAGTCCAATTCACGTTGTGGCCGGCGAGATACAGCGCGACCAGCATTTCGGTGATGGAATCAGCGTCCGGCTTCTGACGGTTTAGCGTAGCAACCCAGGCAGCGGACTTTCCGTTCGCTCCAAGGCACACTTGCGCGAGCGGCAGCAGCACCGGGTGTGGCCCGACCTCGAGAAAGGTCCGGCACTCCAGCTGAGCAAGAGCAAGCATCCCATCTCCGAACCGCACAGCTTCCCGAGCGTGCCGGCGCCAATAGATTTTGTCGGGCGCGGTCGACATCGGCCCGCCCGTCAGGTTGGATATCAGGGGTAGTTTGGGCGCGTTATGCTTGATCTGGCCCGCAACGTTTTCCAGATCATCAAGAATGAGCTCGGTGAGCGGCGAATGAAAGGCGGTGGAAACTTGCAATTCCCGATATTTGATGCCTTGCCTGTCCAGCTCCTCCAATAACATTCTCACTGCATCCCGGTCACCGGACACGACGGTATTCAGCGGACCGTTCATCGCGGCCACAGCAAGTCCGGGAGCGATCGTGTTGATGAGCGTTCGCACCACAGACTCTTCGGCGAATATCGCGGCCATACCCCCGCCGCCCGGTAGTCGGTGCATCAACGCACCACGAGCAGTGACCAATCGCATCGCGTCTTCGAGCGAAATGACATCCGCCGCAAAAGCAGCGGTAATTTCTCCCAAGCTGTGCCCAATCACTGCGGCAGGTGTGATACCCCAGGATTTCAAAAGTTCTGCCAGAGCATGCTCAACTGCAAACAGCGCAGGCTGGGTGTAGTCAGTGCGGTCAACCAGCGCAGTATCGCGGTCTCCTGCAAAAATCACCTCGCGCAAGCCTTGCTCAAGATACGGCTCCGCCAACGCATGACATTGATCCATCGCATTCCGGAAAACGGCATGTGTGCGATATAACTTCGCGGCCATGCCGGCGTACTGCGAACCCTGACCGGAAAACATGAACGCGATCGGCCCACTGCTTGTGCGCTGCAGACTCGACGGATTTCCGGCCACCTTTCGCAGCCATGCTTCGAGGTGCTTTTTCAGCTCTGCGACTGACCGGGCAGGCGCGGCGAAGCGGAATGTAAACTGGCTTCTGCTAACGTTAGTGGTGTAGCAAACGTCATCAATTGATGCGTCGGGATTGTCACTCAACCAGTTCCGAAGTTGCTCGACACGCGACACCAATGCGTCTGCGCTTTTGGCTGAAAGGGTCATCAAACAGGGGAAGCGATCTGATGACTGACTCCTGGCCGGCGCGGATGGCGGCGCCTCTTCGAGGATTGCGAAGGTATTCGTGCCGCCAATTCCAAGGCCATTGAGCCCAGCTCGCCGCGGCGTGTCCGCACGAGGAAAATCCTGCAGCTTTGTATTTACGTAAAAGGGCGACGATGAGAAATCGATTCGGGGGT
>DATMZQ010000481.1:0-11426 GCA_035573615.1 Burkholderiales bacterium
TCTCCCAGTAGCGGCACCTTTGTTATTGTGCTGGACTCGTCCTGAGTGTAAATGCCACCAAGACCTACAGTACCGCCATTTTCTACCAAGACTTCGGTTGAGACCTGTTTGGTATCTATCGCAGGCCCGGCGCTTGTCGCCGCACCAACGCTGTCTTTGTTGACGTTTAATTTCATTATGATGTTGTCGTCGGGCGTTATTTGAGGCTTGACCTTCAGGCTGAGCGTAGCCTTGCGGAAAGAGACGCTTGTCGCTCCACTGCTGGTGGCCTGCTGATATGGAATTTCCGTTCCCTGTTCGATTGTCGCTTCGGCGTTGTCCGCCGTGATCACCCGTGGACTTGAAATGATCTTGCCCTTGCCGTCTGCCTGCAAGGCAGTTATCTCCAGATTCAGAAACTTGGTCATGGCATCATTCATTAAAATCAACGACGCCTGTCCAGGCAGCACGCCGCCAAGTCCTGGAGCCGCCATGTTTGAAAACAAGGAATCGGTGATGAAATTTGGAGTGTTAGACGTCTGACCGGTATGTGCCCCTGTGTCGGCTAAGCCGCCGCCGATAAGTGCCCGATGATCGCTCCCGGCCGCAGAGCCACGCCCGGTGAGGTCGTGATAGCCCAACCGAGTACCGATGTTTCGACTGAATGTATCCGTTGCCTCCACGATGCGCGCCTCGATCAGTACTTGCCGAATCGCGCGATCGGTCTTTTTCAGTAGTTCACGAACCTCTTCAAGCTTGGTAGGAGTGTCTTGCACGAAAATCTGGTTGGTTCTTGCGTCAACGACAGCACTGCCGCGTTTGGACAGAATTCTTTGGTTCGGATCGGTTATGACCTTCTGAAAGTCCTCTGCCTTCTGGTAATTCAACTGGAAACTTTCCGTGCGAACCGGCTCCAGATCGGAGATTTGCTGTCTGGATTCCAGCGCGAGTTTCTCCTTCGTAGCAAGTTCGTCGCGTGGCGCTATCCAGACGACGTTGCCGGTCTTGCGCATGTCCAGACCCTTGGCCTGCAGGATGATATCCAATGCTTGATCCCATGGCACATCCTTGAGTCTCAAGGTCAGGTTACCGCTCACCGTATCACTCGTGATGATGTTCAAGCTGGTGAAGTCAGCAATCACCTGCAACACCGCCCGCACTTCGATGTTCTGAAAGTTCAATGACAGTTTGTCACCGGTGTAGCCGCCGGCCGATTTAGGTTTGCCTGCCTCTTCTATTACCGGTTTTACTTCGATGATGAAGCGGTTGTCGGTCTGGTAAGCCGATTGTTCCCAGCGGCCTTTGGGTGCAACCGTTATCCGGGTGTTACCTCCCGACCGGATAACGTCGAATGAATCGACCAGGGTTCCGAAGTCGCTGACGTCAAAGCGCCGTTCCAGTGAGGGCGGCAGGGCGGCGTGAATGAAATCGACCAGTATGCTTTTTCCTTGCTGGCGCAAATCAATCCCTGTCGTCGCATCGGAAAGATCAACTATGATTTGTGCTTCACCATTTCTGCCGCGTCTGAAATCTACGTCCCGAACGGCGTGCCCCTCGCCGCCCGCCTTGGGTTCAGCAAATGATGGCGCTGTCTCGGTGGAGGAGGCTGATGCAGTACCGCCGCTTTGCAGCGTGATGATAACGGTGTTGCCTTCTATCTTGGTCTCGTACTTGACCATTTTGGCCAAGTTAAGAACAACGCGCGTGCGCCCGCCCGATTGTCCTAACCTGATCGTTCGCAAATCCCCCTGGTTGACTTCCTGAGAATTCTTGCCCAGTCCGTTAGTGGTACCGGGGAAATCGAATGCGACGCGCGGTGGATTATTGACGGTAAACGCAGCTGGTGGGTTGGTCGGCGCATCTTTAAGGCCAAACTTTATCGTCACAGCACCTGGCTGGCTGGAGACGTCTATGGACTGGATAACATTACCTGTAGTGGCAGGCGCTGCCGCCTTGTCTTGCCCATAGACTGAGGCGCTCAGCAGCAGCCCCAGTAGCGTGGGCACAACCGCCAAGTTCATCACACCCGCGATGCCTTTCATATTTCCGTGCTCCTTAGGTCATTGCTCGAGCAACTGCAGACTGCTAGTGCGCTCGGTCCAGGAACCGGACGATGAGTCCTGGATTACTTCCTTGAGGGTCACCGTTGATTCGCTGACCGAAGTGACGACACCGAAATTCTGGCCTAGATAGTTACCAAATTTCACCCTATAGAGATTGTTGTCAGGAGTCTTGATCAGCGCGAAGCGAACTTGTTTCTGCTCAAGGGTCCCCACCATCTGTAGGCTTTCCAGCGGGAACGCCTCAAGGGCCTCCTTGCGCCGGTTCAAATCTGGGCGTGGTCCACTACCACCTGCAGCCCCCGAGCGCGTGTCCGCAAGAGTCTTTCGGGGTCTGAACGGATCGGGCAAGTCAAAGGCGTTATAGGCGAATGGCTCGAATTGCTTCACTTCCGGAATCGGCTCAACACGCCCTCGCAGTCCCTCACCCGAATCCTTCACGAATTGCTTGAGATCCGAAAATTGTTCGCCGCCACAACCGGATAAAACCAGGGCCACAATCGCGAATATTGAACGAAGCCGCATCATTTTTTCTTCGCGGCAGCAGCGTCGCGTGCCGCTTTACGTTGAGCCGCAACTTCACTGTCGTCCAGATAACGAAACGTTTTTGCTGTGGCATCCAGAGTCAAGCCACTCTTGCTGGAACTTAACGCAATATCATTCAAGGTAACGATGCGGGACAATTGCGAAATGTCGCTGGCAAAAGCGCCAATGTCATGATAGTTGCCTGCAAGCTTGATGGTAATGGGCAATTCCGCATAGAACTCCGACCGTGTTTCTGCGGGCGCAGGTCGGAACAGTTCAAACTGCAGGCCGCGACCTAAGCCCGCCTGGTTGATGTCCGTCAGCAGCGCTTCCATCTCAGATTTATTTGGCAGCTGTTTGAGCATTTCACCGAAAGATTCCTCGATTTCGGCAAGTTGCTTGCGATACGCCTCAAGGTTCACGGCTTGTTTTTTCTTATCAAGAAACGCCGTGCGCAGATCTTGTTCTTTCGCCCGATCTCGGGCCAATGTCTCAAGTTGGTTCTGCCAGTCAAACCAGTAGCCCGCAAATACCAGCAGCAGTAAAAGAATGAACAGCGCCCCGAGTTTTGGCAACGCGGGCCAGCTGCCGATATCGCGCGGATTAAGTCTTCGCAGGTCGTCGAGCGTCATGACGTTACGTCTTTGGTGTGGCGGGTGCTGTGGGAGAACCGGTTGCTGGTCGCGGCACGTTTTCCTCTTTGGGCCGCGAAATGTTGACGTTTAAATTAAATTCATTCAGCGGCGCTGCATCGACTGTTACCGCCTTGATTTCGATCAAAGACGGGCTCTCCAGCCACGGCGATGCCTCGAAGTTGCGCATCAGCGTAGAAACTCGTGCGTTTGAAGTCGCGTATCCGATGACATTAACTCTTTGCCCGGTTTGCCTGATCGCTTTGAGATATATGCCGTCCGGAAGCTGCCGCACCAGCTGGTCGAGTAATCGTACGGTTTCCGTTCGGTTTGTCTGCAAAGACTCGACTACACGTTTACGTGCCAGAAGGGCTTGCGTCTGTTCCTTTAGTTTCCGGATTTCATCTATCTGCTTATCGAGCAATACGATTTCGGATTCCAGATACTTGTTGCGTTCAACTTGGGTCTCTATGCGTCCAGCAAAAAAAGTGTGCACAGCAACGACGATGGCAGCGGCCAAGCCGACCGTCATGCCCGCGAGTACAAAAAACTGCTGCTGCTGGGCTTTGCGTCGCGCTGCGCGGTGAGGCAGTAAGTTGATTGGGATCATTCGTCAAACCTCCGCAGCGCTAGCCCACAGGCTACTAACAGTGCCGGCGCATCAATCGTCAATTGCGCTTGCCGCACTTTCGAGGCTACTTCCATTCCAACAAATGGATTTGCTATGAGTGTATTGACTTGCGTGCGCTCAGCGACCACTTCAGGAAGCCCGGGTATGGTCGCCGAGCCCCCAGACAGAAATATGTGATGAACCTGGTTAAACTGCGTCGAAGTGAAGAAGAATTGCAGCGCTCTTGCAATCTCGAGCGCCAGAGTATCCATGAACGGGGCAAGCACTTCGGAGTCGTAAGTGTCCGGCAGGCCTCCATTGCGCTTTGCCGCTTCGGCCTCTTCTACGGAGAGGCTGTAATGGCGCATGATTTCCTGGGTCAATTGGTTACCGCCGAAGGGTTGCTCTCGCATATACACGGATTGGCCATTGCGCAGCACATTGATGTTCATCATCGATGCGCCAACATCAACTACCGCAATCGTTTGATCGTGCCCGGCATCGGGCAATTGTCCCTGCATTAATTCGAAGGCATTTTGGGAGGCAAAAGAATCTATATCCATCACCGTAGCCTTGAGGCCCACCGATTCTGCGACTGCAACGCGGTCCTCGACCTTTTCCTTCCGGGATGCCGCGATAAGCACCTCAACGTCTTCCGTACTGTTCGGTGCAGGTCCGAGCGTCTGAAAATCAAGATTGACTTCTTCGAGCGCGAACGGGATGTATTGATTTGCCTCGGTCTCGACTTGGGCTTCGAGTTGTTCCTCAGTCTGTCCAGCCGGCACAATTATTTTCTTGGTGATTACGGCGGCAGATGGCAACGCCATCGCCAGGTTCTTTGCTCTACTGCCCATGCGCTTCCAGCCGCGGCGCAAGGCATCGCCCACTTCCTCAAGGTTCATGATGTTGCCGTCCACGACGGCATCCTTGGGCAAGGGCTCAATTGTGTAGCGTTCAAGCCGATACCGGCCCCTGCCGGATCCGGCAAGTTCGACCATTTTCACTGACGAAGAGCTGATGTCTACCCCAATTAGCGGGGCCGACTTTGGTTTCAGCAGGTTGCCGATAAAATCCGCGTCAAACGCAATTTTTCCTTTGAACATTGGCCCTTTAGACGCGATACGTATAATCTACATTAAATGCTAGCAACAACTATTTTGCATGTAAAGCGTTTTTATGGACCCGGGTGTTGCCCGATGGCAACACCTTATATAATCACGCTCCTTCCGGTACTTGACCCTTCTGCGGCTCGTCGATGATTTTTTCCCGTTGGTGGATTTACCCAATTATTGGATTTGCTGCTCTTGCAGTTTTGCTTGCCCTTGTAGCGGGTTATGCCGCTGCGGTGGCTTACCCGAACTTACCTTCGCTTGACGCGCTCACTTCGTATCAACCGAAGATACCGCTGCAGATTTTCAGCATGGAAGGGGATCTCATCGGTGAATTCGGGGAGGAGAAGAGGGCGTTCGTGAAGATTGACCAGACGCCCGACTTACTGCGCAAAGCAATACTTGCAGCCGAGGACGAGCGCTTCTATGAGCATGGGGGCGTCGATTACATCGGCGTCATGCGGGCAGCGCTCTCTAACTTTGCATCTGCAAGCGCGCGCCAAGGCGCCAGTACGATAACGATGCAAGTGGCTCGAAATTTTTTCCTGAGCACTGAAAAAACATTCAGCCGGAAATTTAACGAAGCGTTGCTCGCATTCAAAATCGAGCACAGCCTCACGAAAGACGAAATCCTGCAACTGTATATCAATCAGATCTATCTGGGGCAACGAGCTTACGGCTTTGGTGCGGCCTCACAAGTTTATTTCGGCAAGCAGCTTGATCAATTGAGTTTGGCGGAGCTTGCCATGCTTGCTGGACTGCCAAAGGCACCATCCCGATACAACCCAGTCGTGAACATGACCCGCGCCAAGATCAGACAGCGCTATGTGCTGCGACGAATGGCGGATCTCGGGCACATAAATGACGATCAACTTAAGAAGGCAGAGTCGCAGCTGATTGTGATCTCGCGCCAGGTGCAGGAATTTTCCACCCGTGCCGACCACTTTGCGGAAATGGTTCGCCAAGCTATTTTCGATGCTTACAAGGAGGAAGCCTACACGCGTGGCTTTCGCGTATACACAACGCTGTCAAAGCTCCATCAGGACGCGGCCTATCGCGCGCTGCGCCAGGGCGTAATGGATTACGACAAACGCCAGGGATACCGGGGTGCCGAAGGTTATTTCAACCTTCCGAAAGAAGAAGTTAGCGAGGAAGCGCTGGAAGATTCACTGCAGGAGGAACTCGAGAGCGATGATATTTATCCCGCCATCGCGCTGGAAATCGATCCAAAGGCCGTTAAGGCATATCGCAAGGGAGGGGAGACGCTCACAATTACCGGTGACGGGCTCAAGTTTGCTGGGCGAATGATTGGCAGCAAGGCGCCAGCAAAGACTCGGCTCAAGCGCGGATCATTGATTCGAGTTCAGCGGGATGCCAAGGGTAACTGGCAGATCGTACAACTACCGCAAGTCGAATCGGCCCTGGTCTCCGTCGATACCGATACTGGAGCAATCAGAGCCCTTGTCGGCGGCTTCGATTTTTACCGAAATAAGTACAACCATGTTACTCAAGCGCGTCGACAGCCAGGCTCAAGCTTCAAGCCTTTCATTTATTCAGCGGCACTAGAGAAAGGATTTACGCCAGCTACTATCATCAATGACGCCCCTTTGACCATAGATGCAAGCGAAACCGGGTCCGTCAACTGGCAGCCGCGTAATTTCGATGGCAGTTTCGATGGACCGATTCGTATGCGTACAGCGCTTACGAAGTCGAAGAATCTGGTATCCATTCGCATCCTGCAAGCCATTACCCCGCAATACGCACAGGACTACATTTCGCGATTCGGCTTCGATCCAAAGCAACATCCGGCGTATCTGACGATGGCGCTGGGCGCGGGATCGACCA
Source organism: Burkholderiales bacterium (assembly GCA_035573615.1). Classification (GTDB taxonomy): domain Bacteria; phylum Pseudomonadota; class Gammaproteobacteria; order Burkholderiales; family JACQAP01; genus JACQAP01. Next base: position 6,761 of record DATMZQ010000481.1, read on the forward strand.
CGCCGCTGGAAATGGTGATGGGCTATAGCGTCTTTGCCAACGGCGGCTACCGAATGACCCCCTACTTCATCGAGCGCATCGAGGACACAGGGGGTAATGTGCTGGGTAAAGCAAACCCGGTGGTCGTTGGTAAAGGCGCGGAACGGGTGCTTGATCCTCGCAACGCATTTATCATGACTAATATGATGCAGGACGTAATCCGGGGCGGGACCGGGGCGCGCGCGATGGCACTTGGCAGAATCGATCTCGCAGGTAAAACCGGCACCACGAATGAACAGTTGGATGCTTGGTTTGCGGGGTTCCAACGCCATTTGGCTTCAGTCGTTTGGGTTGGATACGATATACCGCGCACGCTTGGCGACCGGGAAACCGGTGCCGTGGTTGCGTTGCCAATCTGGATGTCTTACGTGGGCGTCGTATTGAAAGGCCAACCGGAGGAACTACCTATTGCGCCCGAAGGCGTAGTCGCGGTGGCAGTCAATCCCGAGACCGGATTGCGCGACAAGCATGCGGCGGCGCCAATGATAGAGTACTTTTTTCGTGAGAATGTGCCTCCTGAACAAGAAGCCGGACCGGAAATTGAAGGGGGAGATACGCCAAAACCTCAGGAAGAGGTGAAGGACCAGTTGTACTGACTCGCATGCCTAAAGACAACGGCCATAACAGACAAATGCGAGAGCGCATAGCACATTTGGCAGCTCGGCTGATGGCAGTCGACGGAATCGACGACTATGCATTGGCAAAACGGAAAGCGGCGCGTCAGGCCGGTGCTCCAGAAACCAGAAATCTCCCAAACAACGATGAAGTTGAGCACGCGTTGCGCGCTTACCAGCAACTGTATCAGGCTGACGAGCAACGAGCGCGTTTACTCCACCTGCGAAAAAGTGCGCGTCACATGATGGAATTGCTTGCGCGCTTCAATCCTTATCTCTCTGGCGCGGTACTGTCTGGCCGTGCTGGCAAGTATTCCGAAATCGAATTGCTTTTGTTCACGGATAGCATGAAGGATGTCGAATTGTTCCTGCTGAACCGCCGCATTGTGTACTCGTGTGGGGAACGCCGAATGCGGATAAGCGATGAGTCGCGCAGCGTACCCGTTTTCAGGGTCGGTACGGACGATGCGGATTTTGATATCGCTGTCCTGGAACCGCGCGATTTGCGATCGCAGATTCGCAACGCGCCCGAGGGCCGTCCGCTGGAACGTGTCCGAATTGACTGGCTGGAGGCGGAACTTGCCAAGCCCGATGGATTTGCCGCTTGAGCCGTATCAATTTTCTTTGAGCCACATGGCGGCATCCAGCGCGAAGTAGGACAGAACCGCATCGGCCCCGGCACGTTTGAATGAAAGCAAAGATTCCATAACGCATTTGCGTTCGTCGATCCAGCCGTTCTGTCCAGCCGCCTTCAGCATGGCGTATTCCCCGCTTACCTGATACACCAGCGTCGGTGCGCCAAATTCCTCCTTTACCCGGCGGACAATATCCAAATATGGCATCCCGGGCTTGACCATCACCATGTCCGCGCCTTCTGCCAGGTCCAAGCCAACCTCCCACAGTGCCTCGTTGGAATTGGCTGGATCGACCTGATAGGTATATTTGTTTGCTTTTCCCAATGTGGCGGAAGATCCGACCGCATCGCGGAAAGGGCCATAGAAGCTGGATGCGAATTTGGCCGCATAGGCCAGAATTCTGGTGTGGATATGCGCGGCCGCGTCCAAGGCTTCGCGCAAGGCAAAGATACGTCCATCCATCATGTCCGACGGTGCGACGATGTCCACTCCCGCTTCGGCATGGGAGAGCGCTTGCTTTACCAAGACCTGGATGGTTTCATCATTGAGAACATAGCCACCGGCATCGACCAAGCCGTCTTGTCCGTGACTCGTATAAGGATCCAGGGCGATGTCAGTAATGACACCCAACTCAGGAAATTCTTTCTTTAGTGCGCGAATGGCTTTCGGCGCCAATCCTTCCGGATTGAACGCCTCCTTTGCATCAGTGGTTCTGAGCCGATGGTCCACCACCGGGAACAAAGCAATGGCAGGAATACCAAACCGGACACACTCTTCAGCCCGACGCAGCAGCCGGTCTGTGGACATTCGTTCCACGCCAGGCATCGAAGGAACGGCTTCAGTTTTATTTTGCCCATCGACCACGAACACGGGATAGATCAGATCATCGGCCGAAAGGCGGTGTTCCCGCACCAAGCGGCGAGAAAAATCATCGTGACGAAGCCTTCGCATCCTACGCCGCGGGAATCTTCCGAGAACCTGCATGTAAATATTCCTGTCTGCCGTTTGAGGCTAGTAGCTTATTGATTTTATTCCTTAAAACTGTCTGGAACTTTTCATGGGGCACGGTACTCTTACACCGTAGACAGCAATGTCTCCCGCTTCTCCTCCCTGAGCGGGTGCCTTAATCCAATTGAGGCTTTGCTTGACCCCCCGGTTTTAGTCCCCTTTAACCGGGGGTTTTTTATTGTACTGACTACTTATCTGCGGCGTACCAGCGGTTCAATACTGCTTCAGCCTCAACCAGCCCAATGCCGCCTTGTGCTGAAAATAATTGAACCGATACCCCGGGGAAATTTGCCGCGAGCGTCTTCGTGGTAGCACGCAGTCGTTCCGCGGCGGGTTGCCGTCCCAGCTTGTCGGCTTTGGCAAGCAGAACATGCGCCGGTTTCCCCGTGCTTCCATACCAGGATAATAATTGGTGGTCGATTTCCTTCAAGGGATGACGAATATCCATCACAACGATAAGACCCCGCAACTGAGGGCGCAGCAGTAGATAGCTGGATATGAATTGCTCCCAGTCCTGCTTTATCTTTTGCGGAACCTTGGCGTAGCCATAGCCCGGCAAATCCACCAGATAGCGTTCGTTTCCCAAACTAAAGAAATTGATTTGCTGCGTTCGTCCAGGCGTCTTGCTCACAAACGCCAACTTATGGCGGCGGGCAAGTGCGTTGATCGCGCTCGATTTCCCGGCATTGGATCGTCCGGCAAAAGCAACCTCCATTTTTGAAGGCGGCAAGCCGGTTTCATCGGCAGCCGAACCGAAGAATTCAATATCCCGAAACAGCCCTGACTGACTCATGAGTTACGATAAAATGCATATTTTTTTTGGGGCCGTTGTTGTTCGCGGCGTCGCGATATTAGGGAGAGCATGAATGCAACGTTGTATCAGGGCAACAATGGCGCTGGCATACATTGTAATGACATCCGCCTACGCTCAAGGCGAGCCAGCGAAAGCACCAGCTATTGCTAACCAGGTTTGTGCTGCATGTCACGGGTTCGACGGAAACAGCCCGCTTCCTTCAAATCCGAGCATTGCGGGTCAGCATGCGGACTACTTGCTGAAGCAGCTGACTGAATTCAAGTCGGCGTTGCGCAAGAATCCGATCATGACGCCTATAGCGGCAAGCCTTTCCCCCGATGACATGCGTGATTTGGCCAACTACTACAGTTCTCTGCCGCCGAAACAGATGGCAGCCAAAGATGAAACCTTGGTTGAACAAGGACGCAAGCTTTACCGCGGCGGCAATGCGTCGAATGGAGTTGCCGCATGTGCCGGCTGTCATTCCCCTAATGGAGCAGGAATACCCTCTCAGTTTCCGCGTCTCGCGAGCCAGCATGCCGACTATGTTGCCACGCAATTGAAGGCATTTCGCGCGGGAGATCGCGCCAACGATCCTAACCAGATGATGCGCACCACCGCAATCAAACTAACTGACAAGGATATTTCCGCGCTAGCAGAATACATCTCTGGATTGCACTAAGCCGTTCGCGAGGCTGACGCTCCGGGGATGTTTGTGAACGCGATTCCGGCTGCGGACACGGTCTCCTCAATTTGGGCATCGCCGTGCGCATCTGACACGAATCCCGCTTCATAAGCCGAAGGCGCCAAGTAGATTCCCTGCGCCAAAAGCGCGTGAAAAAAGTGATTGAAAGCCAACTTATCACACTGCATTACCTCTGCGTAACTCTCCGGGGGGGCCGGCCGAAAGTAAACACCGAACATTCCCCCGACTGATTGAGCGGAAAATACAATTCCCTTATCTCGCGCCATGGCCTGCAGTCGTTCTGTGAGTTTGGTCGCGGTTGCGGTCAGGCGCTCAAAAAAACCCGGGGCCTGGATCAGCTCAAGCGTTTTTAGGCCGGCCGCGACGGCAACGGGATTGCCGGAAAGAGTGCCGGCCTGATAAACCGGCCCAAGCGGTGCAATCAACTGCATGATATCCCGTCGGCCTCCAAATGCACCCACCGGCATGCCACCGCCGATTACTTTGCCAAGCGTAGTCAGATCAGGCGTAATGTCGAATAGTCCCTGCGCACCCCGCAGCCCCACACGGAAGCCAGTCATTACTTCGTCGAAAATCAAGATCGATCCGTAACGCGTGCACAAATCACGCAATGTGGCTAAAAATTCGCGGGTAGGCTTAACCAAGTTCATATTGCCTGCAACCGGTTCCACTATGACTGCAGCGATAGTGTCGCCCTTCAGCTTAAAAGCCGATTCCAGCATCGCGGAATCGTTATAGTCGAGAACCAGCGTGTGCGCCGTGATCTCGGGCGGCACGCCTGCAGAACTTGGTTGGCCAAGCGTCAAAGCGCCAGAACCGGCTTTCACCAGCAGTGAATCGGCATGCCCGTGGTAACAGCCCTCGAATTTGA
>DATMZQ010000482.1:0-2473 GCA_035573615.1 Burkholderiales bacterium
GTCGATACCATCATGACAAGCAACTCGCAAGCCGGCAAGCCCAAACGCTACTATGGTACGTGAATAATATGGTAGCTGAATAAATCAGTCTCACGCCAACGAAGTGGTCGCGCCTCTTGCCGCTCTAAGGCCAGTGAAATTGGACGCGCAATTCCAACCGGGCAAAATAAATTAACCCGCAAGTCCGATGACGTTGAATGCCGGGACTGGCTTTAAAAAACCCTTGAGTTGCAATTCACCCAGTGGCTCGATTCTGGCTAGGTCCTCCACCGAGGCCAGCAAGCGTGAAGAAACCAGGGTCTGCCCGGGCTTCGCTTCCCCACACAGGCGAGCTGCCAGGTTTGTCACGGTGCCGATCGCCCCGTAATCCCACCGACCCTCGAAGCCGATTGCGCCAATCGTCGCGAATCCCTGCGCGATGCCCACGCCCAGGCTGAGGTCGAAGCCGCGTTTGCGCCATTTTGCGGTGACCGGCGCGAGCCGGTCGTGCATCGCCACGCTCATGCGGACTGCGCGCGCTGCGGCATCCGGAACGGGTACGGGATCGTTAAAGAAAACCATCATGCCGTCGCCGGCAAACCGCTCCAGCGTGCCTTCATAAGCCAGGATGATACTGCCCATTTCGGCGTGGTACTCGCGCAGCACGCCCATGATTTCTTCAGGTTCCGAAGTCTCGGCAAAAGCGGTAAATCCGCGCAGATCCAGAAACACGACAACGACTTCGCGCCGATGGCTCTTGAGCGGGTCCTCGGCGCCTCCGGCCAGGATCTGCTCTGCGAGCTGCGGCGAAAAAAAGCGTTTGAGCCGGCTGAATCGTTCCAGTTGCGCGACCTGCTCCGCCACGCGCTTTTCCAGCGTACGCCCCCAGTCTTCCACGGAATCGTGCAGTGCCTTGATACGCAGCATCGATTTGACGCGCGCGATCAGGGCGGCCTTGTCCACCGGTTTGGTCAGATACTCATCGCCCCCTGCGTCAAGAGCAGCGACCACATCGACGGATTCTGACTTGGCTGTAACCAGAACAATGGGCATGAACGGCAGCGTCTTGTCGGCGCGCAGACGGCGGCACACTTCCACACCGTCGAGCTTGGGCATCATCACGTCGAGGAGCAACAGATCGGGCCGGTGCAGTTTCACAGCTGTCAACGCCGCTTCACCATCGGCCGCGGTCACGATTTCGTAACCCTCGGCTTCGAGCCGCATGCGCAGGATGTCCACATTGGCCGCATTATCATCAACGACCAGTATGCGGGGCGGTGCGTGCATGGCAATCAGTCGGGAAGAAACTCGCGGATCTTCGCAAGCAGCAGGCGCGGGCTGAACGGCTTGGTCACATAACCGTCGCAGCCGGCGGCAAAAGCTTTCTGGTCGTCGCCGCTCAGGGCGTAAGAAGTTACCGCAATAATCGGTATGTTTTTTAGCTTGGCATCACCCCTGATCCGGCGTGTGACTTCGTAGCCATCCATGCCGGGCAGCTGGATATCCATCAGGATAATGTCCGGCCTTTGTTTCGTGGCCAGTTCGATGCCCTCTTCCCCGGTCGAGGCTTCGAGCAGATCGTATCCGCTGGCAGTAATCAGATCACGGACGATGCGGCGGTTGTCTTCGTGGTCCTCGATGACCAAAACTCGCTTTTTCATTGCGGTTTCCTCTCGTTGCCAGAAGCACTCATGCACTGAGTTTCTGTCTTAGCGTCTGTACCGGAATGCTGAACGTGAAAGTCGATCCTTGTCCAATGACCGACTCGACCCAGATTCGCCCACCATGCAACTCAACTATTTTTTTGGAAATGGCGAGCCCGAGCCCGCTGCCTCCCTTGGCGCGCGTCGAAGATGCGTCGACCTGCTGGAATTCCTCGAAAATCCTTTCATGCTGATTGGCAGGAATGCCCGGCCCGGTGTCGGATACGGACACGATGAAGACCTCATCGTCGCGGCGCACGCCAATGGAGATCTCCCCCTCTTCGGTGAATTTGATTGCGTTGCCGACCAGATTCAACAATACCTGCACGATGCGCCGCTCGTCCGCCCTTCCCACCGGGAGTTTCGCGGCAACATCCACGCTCAAGCGCAGTCCTTTTTCGCTTGCCAGCGATTCCACAGCGGACACCACGGACTGCACCGCGTCCTGGAAGGAATAATCCGATAGCGTCAGCGACAGTTCGCCCGCTTCAATCCTGGAAAGATCAAGCACGTCGTTGATAAGACCAAGCAAATGCCGTCCGCTTTTTTGCACGCGGTCGAGCACTTCCTGGATCTTCTCGGGAACATTGCCGTAGATCCCATCGACGATGAGTTCGGTATAGCCCAGGATCGCGTTGAGCGGCGTGCGCAACTCATGGCTCATGTTGGCCAGGAACTGCGACTTATGCTGGCTCGCAACTTGGAGCTGCCGGCTTTTCTCGTCGATCTCGCTGAATAACCGAGCATTTTGGATCGCCAATACCGATTGTGCGGCGAAGGTCTGTAACAGA
>DATMZQ010000483.1:0-2555 GCA_035573615.1 Burkholderiales bacterium
CTACTCCAAAAGCGAAATTATCCAGGTTGCGTTGTTCGGCTTCGTGTTCCTTGGCGACCGGACCAACTGGATTGTTGCGGGCGCCATCGCGCTCGGAACGGCCGGTGTGTTGATGCTGGCCCCGGCCGACCCCAAACACCCAGTGCGCGCGTTATTGAGTGGCTGGACTTCGCGCATTGGCATGTTGGGCATTGCATCCGGCGCCGGATTTGCGCTGTCTGCCGTAGGCTTTCGCGGTGCGGCGCTCGCCCTGCACGACGCCCCGTTCCTGATGGCGGCGGCGAGCACGCTGATGATCGCGCAGGTATTGCAAACCTTGTTGCTGGGCGGCTGGCTCTGGTTGCGCAAGCGCGATGTGGTCATGCGAGTACTGCGTGCGTGGCGGGCTTCACTATTCGCCGGCTTCATGGGCGCTGCGGCATCGGCAGGATGGTTCACCGCCATGGCAATCGAACCGGTGGCGCATGTTCGCACGCTAGGACTTATCGAGTTGCTGTTCAGTTATGTTGTGTCACTGCGCCTGTTTCGCGAACATCTACAGCGAAGGGAACTGGCCGGCATCGGGTTGCTAACGCTCGCCCTGATCGTTGTCACGCTGAGTCACTGATTACCCAGTTAGCTTATGTTTCTCAACCAATAGGAAAAACCATGGTCCACGTCATCGCAACCGTACAGCTGGCGCCAGGCACGCGCGACAAGTTTCTCGCGGAATTTCGCAAGATCATCCCTGATGTGAGAGCAGAAGCGGGTTGCATTGAATATGGTCCGAGCATCGATGCCGACACCGACATCCCGATCCAGTATAAGGTCGGCGCCGACCGGGTCGTAGTCATCGAGAAGTGGGAGACCATTGCAGCGTTGAAGGCACACGGCGTTGCGCCGCACATGCAGGCCTACCGCACCAAGGTCAAGGACTACGTCAAAGGCATGGAATTGAGGGTGCTGTCGCCGGCCTGAGCACGCAAGAAACTTGGTGCCAGAGCGCTTTACTTGTTTTTGTTGTAGACATCCACGACAACGGCCGCCAGCAGGACCAGACCCTTGATGACCTGCTGGTAATCGATGCCAACACCGAGGATCGACATGCCGTTGTTCATGACGCCCATGACGAAGGCGCCAATCACGGCGCCCAACACCTTGCCGACGCCGCCGGAAGCCGATGCGCCACCGATGAAACAGGCAGCGATGACATCGAGTTCAAATCCTAATCCCGCTTTAGGCGTAGCGGTGTTCAGACGCGCCGCGAAAACCAAACCAGCCAGCGCGGCGAGCACGCCCATGTTGACGAAGGTATAGAACGACAGCCGTTCGGTATTGATTCCGGACAAGCGAGCCGCTTTTTCATTGCCGCCGAGCGCGTAAATGCGCCGTCCGATGGTAGAACGCCGCGTGATGAAATCGTAACCGAGGATCAGCACGACCATCACGACCAGCACGTTTGGCAAGCCCTTGTACGACGACAGCAGCCACGCAAAATAAACGATCGCCGCAGCGAATACCGATTGTGTCAGCGCAAACACCATCAGTGGCTCAGTCTGCATGCCATGCCTTGCCTGCGCCGCGCGCCCACGCACTTTCAAGACCACCATGATGACTGCTGCGGCAACGCCCAGCAGCAGCGAAGTCAGCCGCAGGCTGTCACCCCCGAGCGGGTCAGCAATAAATCCGGAGCTCAGGCGCTGGAACATTTCCGGAAACGGGCCGACGGACTGGCCTTGCAGCAGGGCGAGCGCGAGCCCCTTGAATACCAGCATGCCTGCCAGCGTGACAATGAACGAGGGAATACGAAAGAATGCCACCCACATGCCCTGCGCTGCGCCGATCGCCGCACCCGTGGCAAGGCACAGCAGCGTCGCCGGCACATAATGCCAACCCCAGCTCACCATCAAAACTGCGGCCAGTGCGCCGATGAAGCCGCTGACCGAACCGACTGACAGGTCGATGTGCCCTGCGACGATGACGAGCAGCATGCCCAACGCCATGATGACGATATAACTGTTCTGCAGCACGAGGTTGGTCAGGTTCAGCGGCTGCATCAAAGTGCCGTCCGTCATGACCTGAAAGAAGGCCATGATGGCGACCAGCGACAGCAACAGTCCGTATTCGCGCAAGTGGCCGCGCAGCCAGCCGGTACCGGCAGCGGCGCCGGGGCGCGGTTGCGAGGTGAGTTCCCCTACGGCAGCAACTTGTTCTCGCATGGCGTCTCGCTCTAATGCGTCAGTTCAACTGGTCCCGCACGATCGCCTGCATGATCTTCTCCTGCGTGGCTTCGCCGCGCGCGAACTCCGCGGCAAAGTGCCCATTGTTCATGACAGCGATGCGATCGCACATGCCGAGCAATTCAGGCATCTCCGAGGAAATCATGATAATGCACTTGCCCTGGTCCGCAAGGCTGTTGATCAGCGTGTAAATCTCGTACTTGGCGCCGACATCGATGCCGCGCGTCGGCTCGTCGAGGATGAACAGGCGCGGGCCGCGCAGCAGCCACTTGCCGATGACGACCTTCTGCTGATTGCCGCCGGACAGGTTCTTGACCAGGGTATGCACAAAGTCGC
>DATMZQ010000484.1:0-9462 GCA_035573615.1 Burkholderiales bacterium
ACGGACCATCCGGGTGAACCCGAACAACGGCGTGTTCACAACCGTGAGCCGAGGCGTTTCCTATGCCAACAGCTTTATCGATTCAGGTTCGAACGCGCTTTATTTCTCCAATGCGAGCATTCCGGTATGCTCGACAATTCAGTTTCAGGATTTTTTTTGCCCGACCGCGACGCAGACGCTTTCCGCCACGCTGCAGGGCACGAGCGGAAGCGCCTCGGTGAATTTCCAAGTCGCCAATGCTGAGCATCTGTTCTTGGCCAACCAGACTTTTTTTGCCTTCAGCACCCTGGCCGGACCGGCCGGACCAATTTCAGACGGTATATTCGACTGGGGGCTGCCATTCTTTTTTGGCCGCAAAGTATTCATTGCCATCGAGGGACAAGGCACGCCGGCAGGCGTCGGACCGTACGTTGCGTTCTAGGTTGTTCCGGTCTTGCGCCGCACGGCACGCGGGCTCGAACACTGCGCATATTGGTACAGCCGCTCGGACATGTCTGCGCTAAACTATATGGCGTCAGAACAGGAGAATCATCATGAAGAAGTTACTCATTGTGTTGCTCTTGGCAGTACTAGCACCAGCGAACGGGCTAGCACACGGCGGCGGCTGGAACGGCCACTATCACTACGGCGGATACCACGGCGCGTATTATGGGGGGGCCGGTTTTTTTCTGTTCGGAGCTGCGCTTGGCGCTGCTTTGACTTATTCATACTCGCAAGCCAGGGCGAATCCGGATCCATACTACTATTACAGTGCCGCGCCACCCGTCTACGTGCAAAGCCAGCGCAGCTATATAGTTACTCCGGTAGACCAGCCCGCCCCCTCAACGCAACAGCAATATAACGGCGTCACGGAGCTGGGGCCGGTCGCCAAAGCACCTGACTTGAATTCCAGTTCCTCACCTCTTCCCGCGGACAAATGGTTCGTTTATCCCAGCAAAGGGCAAAGCCAGCAGCAAGCTGCGAACGATCGCCACGAGTGCGGCCGCTGGGCTACCGGCCAATCGGGCTACGATCCCGACCTGCGCGTACATCGCAATACGCAGACTGGACCCGCGGATTACGGGCGTGCTCTGAGTGCCTGTCTTGAAGGACGCGGCTACACCGTTCGCTGATTGCTACGCAGTTGGAATTCTTCCGGAACGGTCACGCGGCGCGTTGACTGCGCCTGCATGTATCCCGGCTGAAGCCGCAGTCTCCGGCTTCACGTTTTGCCGCGACCCATGGCTTTCGGCATAAACCTTGGTAAATTCCGCGCCCAGCAGAAAAATCTGCGCTGAATAATAAACCCAGAGCAGCAGTACTACCGGTGCGCCCGCCGCGCCATAGCTGGAGACGATGCCGCTGTTGCTGATGTAGAGCTCGATCAGTATTTTGCCCAGCGAAAAAAGCAGGGCCGTGATCAAAGCGCCCATCCAAACATCGCGCCAGTGAAGTTTCACGCGCGGCATGAAGCGATAAATCAGCGCAAACAGGACCGTGATAACCGCAACGGTTACGATGAAATTCGCGGCATGCAGCAGCGATTCCATCGCGCCGAAACGCCAATACCTCGCCCAGATCCCGATCGCAGCACTAACAGCCAGCGAAGTAATGAGCAGGAAACCGATTGCGAGAACCAGTCCGAAGGACAGCAGTCGTGTGTGCAGGAAATGCCACAAGCCGGTCCCTTTGTCGGCCTGCGTTTTCCAGATTCGATTGAGATTGGACTCCAGCTCCGCGAATACGGTTGTAGCACCGACGACCATCGCCACGATCCCGAGCACGCTCGCCAGCCAGCCCTGTTCCGGCTTTTGTGCGCTCCTCAGCATGCCATCGATGGCGTTTGCGGCGTTGTCCCCCAACATGCCGCGTGCCTGTTCGATGATTGCGGCATGCGCGGCATCTTGACCGAACACGACGGCGGCCACTGCAATGACGATGATGAGAAGCGGAGCAATGGAGAACACCGTGTAGTAAGCCAGCGCGGCACCCATGCTCGGCGCGAAATCAGATTGCCAGTTAGCGACCGCCGCCTTGGACAGCTTGAACAGGGATCGCAAGTTCATCGTTTCGCTTCATCGTGACTGCGCGTTCATTAGGCAACGCCTGACGGAGAAGTTCAGGGATCAGTTGCGGCCGTGGCCGGAACCGACGCTGTTTAGTCCGGTCTATGAGCCTGTGACCCTACCTGGAGAGACGACCATGCCAACCGTCCTGGATAAAACTCTGAAACGCGAACTGACCATCGAGGGCAAGCCTTTTGTGGTCGCCATTTCGCCGCAGGGATTCAAAATCGTTCCAAAAGGAAAACGCAAAGGGCAAGAGATTCTATGGAGCGCCGTGGTAAACGGTGATGCGGCACTATCGACCGCGCTCAATGCTTCGTTGAGACACGGGCCAGACGTTGCAGACAACGAAGCCGCAATGGGCGGTGACGGGAAACTCGCACACCGATGACAGGATTGGTTCAGGTTTTCGGAGGCACTTTCCTGGCATCGGCAGCAGCTTGGTCCTGCAAATGCCTCCCGAGTATCACCAGAACCGAAATAACTGGCACGGACAGAAAGATGCCGGCAACGCCGCCCAGTTGCTCGCCGGCCAGCAAGCCGAAGATGACAAGTACGGGGTGGATCTGGCCACTCCCACCCATTAGGTACGGATACAGAATATAGTCCTGAAACAGTCGATACACGATCACAAAGGCCGCAATCCATAGCAGGTGGTCATAACCGTCAATTCCCGAAACCACCAGCGCCACAATTGCCGCCATTAGTGGCCCAACCAATGGAATGAATTCCAAAATAGCGGCCACCGCCGCCAGCAATAGCGCATAGGGCACACCTATTGCCGTCAGGAAACTGCCATAAGCCAGCAAAGTCGCAAGGCACAGCAACCCGAGCGCACTGACGTATCGGCTCAGGCTCACATGAATATCTGAAAACACGCTGTAGAGCTCGTGCAGCGGAGCAAGTGGCTGCAGCCAGGCGACCAGCGTGGCGCTTATCTTTCGGCCGTCCTTGACGAAAAAAAAAGCAAGTATCGGGATCAGGACGACATAAATCAGGTTGCTGAAAAAGCGGATGAACTGTGTGCCTGCGCTTTTCGCGAATGGCAGCGCTGCTGCGGTGGCTTCCCGGATATTGTCCTGGATGAATGCATCAATGCGGTTGCGCAGGGGTTCCAGCCACGCTGGAAGCGGAATTCTGGCGGCCAGGTCGGTTTTTTGCGCCAGCTTCCGCGGAAGCTGGTCCAGCAGATTTTGCGCTTCTTCGACGACGTTCGGCGTAATCAGCGTTGCGCCGACTCCGACGCCCGTAATCACCAGCGCAAATGCGGCGACAACAGCGGCAGTATGCGGGATGCGTCGTCTGCTGCGGCGTTCAAGAAAGGCCACCAGCGGAGCCATCATGTACGCAAAAAAAACCGCCAGCACGAAAGTCAGCAGAGCCTTGCGCGCGGCAAAAGCAGCGTAAAACCCCAAGGCAATAAGCCCCCAGGTCCAGGCGATTTTCGCTGCGCGTGAATCCCAGCCGAACATTCGGCATCCTTCATGTAAGCACTGTTCCGATCTACCGGACCATTCCGTTGATGCCCGTTACTTATTGGGGCGCTTTTGCAAGCGGAATATCCTTGGCCGGGGCGCCCGCTTTCATCGCACCGATGGCAGCGGCGCAGTTGTTGTCCTTGCCGAGCCCGAGCTCGATCGTGGGCAGCAGCGCGGCCAGAGGTGTCACTAAAACACCCAGTGCGACAGCGGCAGCACCACGCGTCACTATTTTTTTCTTTTCCGGTTTGATCTCCGGCTTTTTCAATTGGCCGCGCACCTGCACGGGAGCGTGCAATGACAGGATGCCGGGATGTTTCGGTTCAGTGCGCAATCTGAAGTCGACCGTTTCGTTCTGAAGATTGATCAATCCCTCTCCCAGCACGTTTGCCGCCTCGGTATCGACCACCAGTATTTTTGGCTTGAGGACTCCCTGCTGAAGTTGAAAATCGCTTACGGCACAACGCACTTCGGTGCGCGAGGGCAGACCCAAGGCTGACATCAAGGCGTTGCCGAACTCCAGGCCGGCCAAATCGACGAGCAGCGCACTCAAATCGCCCTCGCTCATGAACAAGCGCAACTCGCCATCTCCGTTAGCCAGCAATTTGGCGGTTGAATTTCCTGTCGATTCGATGCGTGCCGTCCCGCCAATCAGCCCCGAACCTTTGGCCATCTTGCTGTCGCGCAACAGCCGACCGAGGTCGACCTGCCGGAAATCCACATCTGCAACGGAATGGAGCACGTCGCGCCGCCCGTCCAGCTTTACATTGGCTACGATGCGCCCTTGCGCCACGCCGAAGCTAAGCGGGGATATGTTCATGAAACCGTTTTGAACGATGATGTGCGCGACAAGATCGTCCACCGGCGCCTTTTTGTTCTTGAAGTGGGCAACTTTGTAGTGGATATCAAGATCGGCAGCACGGATGCGCGGTACATTGATTGGCTTATCCGGCAGAACGCGCCAATGATCGTTGGTGGTTGGCTTGCGAGGCTTTGCTCCGGTAAATCCAGCCAAATCCGCCATATCTACACTTTTTGAATGAAGCACCGCAGTGACCAGTCGCTTCTCGCGCTTCAGATCGAGTTCGAGATTTCCGCCAAGGTCACTTTTGCCGACCACACCGGCGAAATTCAAAAACCGGATGCGCTCGTCGGTGTAATCGAGTTTGCCTTTCAAGGTATACGGTCCGGATGGCGGCAGCGGCACGCCGGTGAGCGGATAGAGCGCAGCGAGATTTTTGCCGCGCAAAAATAAATCGACATCAGCGCCGGCAAGTTGCAGCGGCCGCTCGATGGTGCCCTTCAGGGTTATGACAGTCGGGCCGTTCTGCGCCTCGAGATTCACCGGATAAGGATGTCCGGGTTCGCGGAGACTTAACACTGAACCACCAATAAACCGGGCGGTAATCGGCTGCTTGGCATAAGTGCCTTTTGCATCGATCAGCAGAGTGGAATCCTGACCGTTCTTCGGTGGCTCGGTATGCACCATGAGCGTGAGGTCAGTTTTGTACTGCGGATCGAAAAATTTGATATTGCCATCGCTGATATTGACGCTGCCAATCTCTAACGGCGTACCGACCCCCCCTTTGCTACCGAAGTTGAACTTCCAGTTCGGTTCCCCGTTCGGGCCGGGACGCAGGTCGCCCCGTGGACGTTCGGCATTAATTTCCAGCAAATGAATTTGCCGGTGCAGAAGGGCACCAAGGTCGATCCGTACCCTCAGTGTTTCAATGGAGCCAAATTGAGTGTCAGCTGGAAAATCCGGTGGATTTGCGACGGCAATGCCGTCCGCTATCAACAGCGGATGCCATCCTATTTTTATATCGAAATTCTGCAGCGTAACCTTGCGGCCCAGCGCTGTGCTGGCGCGATGCTCCAGCATTGGCCGAAACCAGTTCCAGTCCCAAACGAGCGCTGCCACGACGATGCCCGCGATCAAGACGACCGGGATGGCGATCAGCAATCGGCGCTTCGTTGTCATGCTTTTTTCGGTAGTGCGGGCAGGCGCGAACAGCGTCTTATTTGGCTGGTGCCAATTGATCGTGGCCATGGGACCCGGAGCAACGGCTTATCGTTCCCGCCATACTCCGTTCGGCTTGGCGCTGAAACCGATGCGAACAATGCAGCTTTGCGCCGTGGCGGCGTTTACGCAGGCGCCGGTCCCGAAGATCCAGCCGTGGCAGGCTGGCTCGATTTTTTTTGTGACCCATGGTGCTGCGCATAAACTTTGGTGAACTCGGCGCCAAGCAAAAAGATCTGCGAGGAGTAATACACCCACACCAATAGCACTACCAGCGCCCCGGCCGCTCCATAGCTCGATTCCATGCCGCTCTTTCCGACGTAAAGCCCAATCAAGAATTTGCCGAATGAGAACAGCAGAGAAGTCACCAATGCGCCAATCCATACATCACCCCAGCCAATGGCAATGCGGGGCAAGAAGCGGTAGATCAACGCAAACAGGACTGTGATGACGCCTACCGAAACAACGAAGTTAACGATATGCAACAGTAGTTCCATGCCTTCGAACCAGCCGCTCCAGTATTTCCCCCACACCGCGATCGCACTGCTGACCACCAACGAGACTATCAACAGGAAACCAATGGCCAATACCATGCCGATCGATAGCAGACGTGTGCGGATGAAATGCCACAACCCGGAAACCCTCTGGGTCTCCACTTTCCAGATGCGGTTCAGATTGGACTCCAGTTCGGCGAACACAGTAGTTGCACCGACGATCATGGCAAGAATCCCGAGCAGGCTGGCCAACGTGCCTTCCTTCGGTTTTTGCGCGCTCGCAAGCATGCCTTCAATCGCTTTTGCGCCATTTTCTCCGAGCAGACCTCCGGCCTGCTCCATGATGTCTGCATGGGCCGCTTCCTGTCCGAATACAAGACCGGCCACGGCAATAACGATAACGAGCAAGGGAGCAATGGAAAACACCGTGTAATAAGACAATGCGGCCCCCATGCTGGGTGCGTAATCGGATTGCCAGCTGGTGAACGCGGCCTTCGACAACTGGAACAGCGCCTTGAACTTCATTCTTAGCCGTTGGTTAAGTCGCCATAATTTAGGCACCGGCTACCCGGGAAGTTCAGGGGATTGGTTCTTTCGGACTCTGCATCGGGTTTGACGCAGGCGCACACGCTGCGAAGGCGCGGGCTGAAGACGGACTCTATTGCTGTGTTTTCTTGCCGGCTTCGTGAGGTTTGTGAAGCATGACTTTCGAAAGGTCTTCGAATTCTGCTTCAAGTGTCTCTTCCAGTTGCGCAAGACTCCGCCGGTGCACGACCAGATCGTTGGTTTCAAGGCGATCACTGCCCACTATTCCGGCAATGCCGGCCTGAATACGCACAGCCAACGCGTGGCGTTGCTGCGCAATTTCCCCCAGCCGCGCGCAACGGGCTGATTCGGCCTCGGTCAGCGCATTAACAGCTGCCTGCGCAAGCCCTTTAGGCGAGCGCAGGACCATTCCGCAATTCCTGCAGCTTGGCAAAGGCGCGTCATGACTGCCGGGCGTCCCGGCCTTTGTGCGGAAAGAACCAGGCATCACATGTCTCCCCCATTCTTGCAAATCCATTTACGGCCGATGCATCAAAACGGGTTCTGCATTGACGTATCGGATCGGGATCACGGTGTCATGAAGATACGCCCGCTGCAGTATGCAGTAAAGGCGCCGTTGCTTGTTGCATGCTGAACACAAAGCCAGCGTGCGATCGGCAATTGACAGTGCCAGCATCGGCCTTCAGCCTACCGGCCCGGCGCAGGTTCAGATGCCTTCGACGGCGATGATGTTTCCCGTGGCCGCGCTCATGCGCAATTGCTTTGGCACCCGATATTCCTCAGAGTCATACCATTCCCGGGCGCGTGCCGCAGTTTCAAACTCAAGGATCACAATGCGCTTGGGCTTCCAGTCGCCTTCGAGCACATCGATAGTGCCGCCGCGCACGATAAACTTGCCGCCATACCGCGTCAGCGTTGCGCCGACCAGTTTGCGATACTCGTCATACGCCGCTGTATCGTGGACTTCAATATCGACGATCACGTAAGCAGACATGCTTGAACCTCCCCAGCTTAGGATCAGCAAGAATAGAAAATCTAACGTCCGAAAGCCACAAAAACCGCTCGTTGCCCGGGGTGAATTGAATGCCTGGAACATATATCTTGAATCCGGCTCAAAGAGGCGTCATCTTGGCCATCAGGCGGCCGACCGGCCGGGCATGGACATCAACCGATGAAATATAAGGACTACTACGAAATCCTGGGCGTCAAGCGCGACGCCAGTAATGACGACATTCGCAAGGCGTACCGCAAGCTGGCCCACAAATACCATCCTGACGTTTCCAAGGATCCAAAGGGCGAGGAACAGTTCAAGGCCGTTGCGGAGGCGTACCAGACACTGAAGGATCCGGAAAAGCGGGCAGCCTACGATAACCTCGGCAAACATAGACCCGGTGAAGAATTTCGTCCACCGCCCGAGTGGGGCAGCCAATTCGGAGAAGGAAATTTTTCGTTTGACGATGTTGACCTTGCCGACTTGTTTGCCGGTCTGGGGGGCGGACGATTTCGCACCAGCGGCCGGCGCAGCCGGACTGCAGCGGGAGAGGATTATGAAGTCACGGCGCCCATCACGCTCGAGGACGCCTATCGCGGCACGGAGCTGGACCTGAATCTGAGTGTTCCGGACTATGACGAGCAGGGTCGCATGCGACGCGTGCCGCTCTCGTTCAAAGCGCGCATTCCAAAAGGGGTGACCGATGGCGAAAGATTGCGTTTGCCGGGCAAAGGCGGCAAAGGGGCCAACGGCGGTCCGAATGGAAATCTGTATCTCACTGTTCAATTGCAGCCGCATGCGCTGTTCCGCGCCGCCGGCCATGATCTGTATCTGGATCTGCCGCTCGCGCCTTGGGAAGCAGCGCTTGGAGCCAGCGTAGATGTCCCGACGCTTGGTGGAGCGGTCCGCATGAAAGTGCCGGCCGGAACCAATACCGGGCAAAAGTTGCGGCTCGCCAAACGCGGATTGCCCAAGCGCCGCGAAGGTGAAGGCGACTTGTTTGCCATCGTGCAGATTGTCGTACCACCTTCACTTTCCGAACGGGAAAAGGCTCTGTTCAAGGATCTGGCTGATACTTCCGGATTCAATCCCCGCGCCTCATTTCCGGCAGGAGCAGCGAAATGACTATCGAATCTACCCAGGCGCAGTGGCTGCACGAGCAAACGGAAATTTCGATCGAGGAGCTGGCTGAATTGTCCGGTATGTCAAGTGAGCTGTTGCGCGAACTGGTCGATTTCGGCGCACTGATGCCAACCAGCCTGCAGTCTGGACAATGGACCTTCACACCGGACTGTATTGTGTCTGTGCGCACGGCCGGCCGGCTGCAATCGGATTTTGATCTCGACACAAATTCCGTGTCCGTTGCGTTGGGACTGATTGAACGCATCAGAACCCTTGAAGCGCAATTGCGCGAATTGCAGTCGCAGTTTCCACGCTTGCGGCGAATCGGGTAGGACTACGCTTCGGCAGCATTGCGGCTGCCGGTAACCGCTTAATTTGCTTCCACCCTGGTCTGCTGCGCGACTTCTGGCATCATGGTCGAACACAGCGCATCCGCATCGGGATGCGACAGGCCGGGAGGACAGCCGCCATGAAAAATATCTTCATCACTGCCGTGTGCGCGGCGCTCTGCCTGGCGTCCGCTGGGCTGATAGCACAACCGGTGGGCTTTCCCGCAGCGCCTCCGAAGGTCAGCCCCGCCCAGGGCGCGATTGATTTTCACGTCCATTCCGAACCCGACGTATTTGGCCGCAGCATGGATGACATCGATGTTGCGGTCCTGGCATCGCGCAAGGGGATGCGCGGCCTGGTCCTGAAGAATCATGTGACCATGACGGCCGATCGCGCGGTGCTGGTCATGAAGATCGTGCCGGAGATAGAGGTCTTC
>DATMZQ010000485.1:0-3099 GCA_035573615.1 Burkholderiales bacterium
TTTCAACGTTCGCAACAGCGATCGTAGCCGCCCGGTCTCGGATCTGACGCATCGACTTGATTATCTGACGCTGACCAATGACGCCCGGGAAGTACTTGAGAAATTGTTACCGATCGAGCGCGAAGTCCGTGATGACGCGCAACGCTGGTATGTTGTCCGGCTATTGCCTTACCGCTCACTGGAAGACCGGATTGGCGGCGTAGTCGTTACGTTTGTTGATATTACGGCACAGCAGCGCGCGATACAGGAGGCTGTCGAATCGAAGAAGCATGCTGAAAGCATCGTCAACACCATCAAGGAACCGCTGCTGGTACTGACCCCCGATCTGCGGACGCATTCGGCCAATCTGGCCTTCTACGAGGAGTTCAAGATGAAACCGGACCAGGTTCAGGGACGGTTGCTCTATGCGTTGGGCGAAGGCCAATTCGACATCCCGCAATTGCGAAATCTGCTTGAGGGCGTTTTGCCACGCAACGTTGCATTTGAAGATTTTCAGATTGTGTACCGGTCTCAGGTGCTGGGCGAACGTTTGATCCTGGTCAATGGCCGCCGTCTTGGCGAAGAAAATTTGATTCTGCTGGGGTTCCAGGATGTGACGGGACTGAAAACAGTAGAGTTCGCCCTGCGCGATGCGGATCGGCGCAAGGACGAGTTCCTTGCGACCTTGGCCCACGAGCTGCGCAATCCGCTGGCGGCGATCTACAACGCGCTGGCGGTGCAGAAGATTGCCGGTCTGGGCGATACCGTCCCGGTGCTGACGCATGAAATATTGGAGCGCCAGACGCAGCAGCTCGTGCGGCTGGTCGATGATCTGCTGGACGTGGCTCGCATAACGCAGGGCAAGGTCGATTTGCGCAAGGAGCAACTCGATCTGGTAGCTATCGTGCGGAGCGCCATTGCGATCAGTGCGCCAGCGATTGAAGCAGCCGGATGTGAATTACATACTGACCTTGCTTTGGAACCGTTGCTGATCAATGCCGATCAGGTGCGCATGACGCAAATCATTTCAAATCTTCTCAATAACGCCACTAAATACACGCCCAAAGGCGGGACCATCACCGTCACGCTGGCACAGAAACAAAATCAGGCCCGCCTGGCGATTCGTGACAGCGGCATTGGCATCGCGGCTGATTTCCTGCCCAGAATTTTTGATTTATTCGTGCAAGTCGACGGCCCGGACATCACCAGGGAACATAGGGGCCTCGGCATCGGGCTTACGCTGGTTCGCAATCTGATTGAACTGCATGGCGGAGACATCGAGGCCAAAAGCGAGGGTTTCGGCAAAGGAAGCGAGTTCGTCATCCATTTGCCGCTCCTCAATGCAGCAAGCGAGAGCAATGCGGTTTCTACGGTGCCGGTGAAAGGGGAGAGCGTGCCACGGGCTTTGCATGTGCTCGTGGTAGACGACGATCGGGATTCAGGCGACAGCCTTGGCTTGCTGCTCCGGTTACAGGGTCACGAAGTGGATGTTGTTTATGACGGTGCCACAGCACTCGCGTCCATTGCTGCCAATCCGCCTGCGCTCGCACTGATCGATATCGGAATGCCGTCCATGGACGGTTATGAAGTTGCCCGCCGGGTACGCCAGGCGCCGTTTAAGAATGTCATCCTCGTTGCGCTGACCGGTTGGGGACAGGAGAAGGACCGGCGGTTGTCCGCCGAGGCGGGTTTCGACCATCATCTGGTCAAGCCGGCATCCCGGGAATCACTCAACAGTTTGTTCGCTTCGATTCAGTCACTCCGCGACAAACCCCAACTGAAGTAATGCAGGTCGAACCGTCCTGGCGAAGACGCGATAGCGACGACGCTG
Organism: Burkholderiales bacterium; assembly: GCA_035573615.1. Lineage (GTDB taxonomy): Bacteria > Pseudomonadota > Gammaproteobacteria > Burkholderiales > JACQAP01 > JACQAP01. Next base: position 1,811 of record DATMZQ010000485.1, read on the forward strand.
ATTATCCAGAAGGCGATCCCTGGCCTACCCAGTCAGACTTTTCCTACACGCGTATAGGTGCCTGCCAGCTATTACCGCGGGATTGACAGGGGTATAACGAACTACGAAACAGGGAGAAGGGCGCGTGGTCGCCTGCGATGAAACGGTATTGCATTGAGCGTCCCGCTTACACCGGCAAGATTTGAATAACAACACACAGGCTGAATTGTGAAAAGTCCTGCTTATGCCTCTACCGGCGGGCCGATTGAGACGATGGCACCCGTCGAACACTCGCTCATCAACAAAGGCTACCGGCGCGTTGCCAGTGCAAACCGGCCGGAGCCGGGCCCCATGGAATATCAGCGGTGGGATTGGGCGTCCATAGAAAACGGTAGACCGGTAACAAGAGTCGTCCTGCTTTGGCACGACTCTTAGGCCTGTCGTTCGATTCCCGGCAAGCGGGCGCGAAATCGGATCATGAATATCCGAACGCCGCTTCTGCCCACACAAGACTGAACGCGGACCACGGGTAAGGGCCTTCGATGCGGCAGTATTCCCGCAGCTTTAGCACTGGCCCTCGCACCAATTGGTAACCTTCCCGCAACAGTTCCTGCTCTTTTTTCAGCATTTGAGTGATTGAACCGGCTGTCAGGCACATCAGCATTGTTCAGTCTCCTTTCCTTCTCAAGCAGATTGGAATATTCCGCGCAGCGAGTTGTCACGCGCGTCTACTCTTAGTGACCAATGACCATCGGCGCGAACAGAAGCTCGGGTATTTTTTTTCCTACCGACCGGCGTTCGATGGCAGCCAGCGGTGCAACCGGCACTTTTCTTGGTTCGTAGCCCTGGGCGAAAAGCCCGTGTTCCTGTGCATCAACCAGGCACGAAATAAAACTGGGGAAAGGCCCAGTGGTGGTTGTGCGTTCACCGGCCGTCCAATACCAAGTGCCGCCGATTTTTTCGAACCGCCATTGCAACATGTTGCTCATGACACCAGCGAAAACTGTTGCGGTAGGGTGGATCAGCATAGAACTGGCGATTTTTTTCTGCAAGATTTTTTTGTTCGGCATGTCATGCGATCGTGTCACCAAATCCCGACAGTGGCGAGATAACATCCTTGTCATATTTCGTCGATTGAGCTGGCCGCGAAATTTTTCCGTTAATTGTCCGGGGCCTGCAGCTTATGAACGGTGCCTCCGGATGTGACCGATGGCGACGCAATCCCGGCAGATGAATGAACAAAACCTTGCCGGCACACAAAAATACGGTCCATGCCTGCAAAACCAGAACATCGCGCTTCAACATGGCAG
>DATMZQ010000486.1:0-6706 GCA_035573615.1 Burkholderiales bacterium
CCCATCGCACCGCGTTCTTCGTTTCTGACCGCACCGGCATTACGGCGGAGATGCTCGGGCATAGCTTGTTGACCCAGTTCGAACACGTCTCGTTCACTGAAATCACGTTGCCCTTCGTCGATTCGCGGGAAAAAGCCAAAGAAACGGCGCGCCTGATAGATCTCACCGCCGGAAAGGACGGCAGCCGGCCGCTGGTGTTCAGCACCCTTGTGGACAAAAACCTGAGCGGCATAATCCAGGCCGCGAATGTTTTCTACATCGATTGTTTCCAGGTGTTCATCGCTCCGATGGAAGCCGAACTTGGCGTGCAATCGTCCCACACGGTCGGACGTTCGCACAGCGTGCGCAATAACAGTTCCTATTTCAACCGTATCGAGGCCGTCAATTTCGCGCTTTCCCACGACGATGGGCAAACCACCAAGGAACTCGATGCCGCCGATGTCATTCTGGTCGGCGTCTCCCGCTGTGGCAAGACGCCAACCTGCCTATACATGGCGCTGCAGTTCGGTATTCGGGCCGCAAACTATCCGCTGATTCCGGAAGATTTCGAGGCGAAGAAGCTGCCCGGCACTCTGGAGCCTTACCGTCCGAAAATGTTTGGCTTGACGATCCGGGCAGACCGTTTGCAGCGCATTCGCCACGAGCGGCGACCGGCCAGCACCTACTCGAGCATGGCGAATTGCGAATACGAAATTCGCGAAGCCGAAATGTTAATGCGGGCCGAAGGCATTCCGATCCTGGACACAACCACCAAATCAATCGAAGAACTTGCCACGACCATTCTGCAGAAGGCCCATCTGCAGCGTCACGTTTACTAAAGCACTAAATCAAACCAGTAGAGATTGCTTGTTTTGCTGCTCTCAGCCGTTCAAGCAGAAACGGTTGTGTAAAGCGCAATTTTTTCTAATCCCCGAAGTCCAGGCACAGCGAACGCACCGGAGCGAATGTTCGCCGGTGAATAGGGCACACACCGAAGCGCCGCAAGGCCTCCAGATGCTCCGGAGTGGAATAGCCTTTATGACTGGCGAATCCATAGTCGGGATAAAGGGCGTGCAATTGCCGCATCAACGCATCGCGTGCCGTCTTCGCCAATATTGAGGCCGCCGATATTTCCGCGACCAGCGCGTCGCCATCGATAATCGCGCGGACCGGAAAGCGCACTTCCGGACAATGCAGTCCATCAACCAGCACTTCATGCGGTTCTAGCACCAGCTGCTCTACTGCACGCCGCATGGCCAGCAGACTCGCGCGCAGGATATTAATGCGATCAATTTCCTCGACCGATGCGCTTGCGACTGCCCAGCCGGCTGCGCGATGGCGGATTTCGATCGCCAGCTCTTCGCGGCGCTCGCTTGACAGCACCTTTGAATCGGCCAGCCCCTCGATCGGATCGTTCTTATGCAAAATCACGCAAGCAGCGAAAACCGGACCGGCGAGCGGTCCCCGACCAGCCTCGTCCACACCACAGATCAGCAGCCCACGCCTCATGCTTGCATGCCCTCACGCGCGGCCGCGGCTTCGACAAGGGTCGGCGTCTGGGTGGTTTTCAGCAGCGGCAAAATCGCTTCGACGGCCAGTCTGGCGGTGTCCTGTTTGAGCGAGCGATGAATTGCCATGAATTTGTTCTCCAGTCTTTTGCGCACCTCCTTGTCTTCCAGCTGGTTGCACAGGGCCTGGGCCAGGTTCTCCGCGGTGGCATCTTCCTGCAGCAATTCCGGAACGACGAATTCCCCGGCCAGGATGTTCGGCAACCCCGCATACGGAACATGCGCCTTGCGACGCATGATCCATGCGGACAGTCGCGGCATCTTGTAGCTGATTACCATGGGACGTTTCAAGAGTGCTGCTTCTAGGGTCGCGGTCCCGGACGCGACCAGTACCGCGTCAGCAGCCGTCATCGCCATATGCGCGTGCCCAAACAGGATGGTGATTGGCAAGTCCTCGGCTTGTTGCCGGTAGATCGCTTGCTCGAAGATGTATCGGGTTTCACGACTGACCAGGGGGACCAGAAACAGCGGGTTCGGGATCTGCCTGGCGACCAGTCTCGCCGTGGCGATGAACAATTCCCCCATTTCCCGGACTTCGCTCTGGCGGCTGCCGGGTAGCACGGCCACCACGGTCTGTTTCGGCGAAATACGCATTTGTTCGCGCGCTGCAGTCCGGTCCGGATTTTCCGGAAATCCATCGGCAAGCGGATGACCCACATAGGCCACCGGCACGCCGGCTTTCTCATAGATCGCCGGCTCGAAGGGAAATAAAGCCAGCACCTTCGACACCGCGCGCTTGATCTTGTGAATGCGCTCGCCACGCCATCCCCAGATCGCGGGACCGACATACTGCACTGTCGTGATGCCCTTCGCGCGCAGCGTCCTTTCCAGCTCGATATTGAAATCTGGCGCATCGATCCCAATGAACAAATCCGGGGGATCGGCCAGTAGTCGCCGGCGCAGTTCGCGACGCACACGAAGCAACTTTGGCAGGCTCTTCAAGACCTCGACGTAGCCGCGCACGGCGAACCACTCCATCGGGTACCAGGAGCGCATGCCCAGCGCCTGCATGCGGTGCCCGCCGATACCGAAAGCCTCAAGCTGCGGCATGCGCTCTTTCAGCGCGGCCAGCAAATGTGCTCCGAGCAGATCGCCGGACGTTTCTCCCGCCACCAATGCGATGCGGACTGTCCGGGACGACAGGTTATTCATCTGGGCTAGCGGATAATGCTGCGCTTCGAGGAGTGGAGGAACTCCACGAACATCGCCAGTTCAGGGCAATCCGCAACCTGCGCTTGCAAAGCCTGCTTGGCTTCTTCGAACGTCAGCCCGGATTTGTACAGCGTTTTATAAGCGCGGCGGATTTGCTCGATGGCCCCCGAGCTGAAACCGCGGCGCTTCAAGCCTTCCGCATTTATGCCGTGCGGCTCCGCCGAATTCCCACTTGCCATGACGAACGGCGGGACGTCGCGCAGCACGATTGTGCCGCCCGCCGTGAAGGCATGGGCGCCGACCCGGCAAAACTGGTGGACCATGGTCCCGCCGCCCAGAATGGCGTGGTCATGGATGGCAACGTGGCCTGCCAGTGTCACCATGTTCGCCAGGATAGTATGGCTGCCGACCTGCGAATCATGCGCCATGTGGACATAGGCCATGATCCAGTTGTGATCGCCGACGCGCGTTACGCCGGCATCCTGAACCGTTCCGGTATTCAGCGTGCAGAATTCGCGGATGACATTGTGATCGCCAATTTCCAGGCGCGTAGGTTCGCCCGCATATTTCTTGTCCTGGGGTTCACCGCCAATGACGGCATGCTGATAGATCCGGTTGAGCGTTCCGATGCGGGTATGCCCGGTGATTACGGTATGCGACCCAACCGAGCTGCCCTGGCCGATCTCGACATGCTCCCCGATAACCGCATACGCAGCGATCTCGACGTCCTGGGCGATTTTGGCGCCGGGATGGATGATTGCTGACGCATGGATCATCGAGCAGCGTTTCCGGGATTACCGCGCATCGTGCACAGCAGTTGTGCTTCCGAAACCATGCTGTCCTCAACCAATGCCTGTGCGGAGAACTTCCAGATGCCGCGTATCGCGCGCAGTATCTGTACTTTCAGTATCAGCCGGTCTCCAGGCATCACCGGCTTCTTGAACCGGGCTTGATCGATGCCGACAAAGTAGTACACGCTTTTGCTATCGCTTTTCAGGTTGAAGGTTTTGAAGGCCAGCACTGCTGCCGCCTGCGCCATTGCTTCGACGATCAGAACGCCCGGCATAACCGGGTAATGTGGAAAATGCCCGGCAAAAAAAGGTTCGTTGATGGTCACATTCTTCAGCGCGATGATTTCCTTGCCCGGATCGACCGACAGCACGCGGTCAATCAGAAGCATCGGATACCGATGCGGCAGGTGTTCCATGATTTCCTGAATCTCCATCGCATCCAAAGTCATCCCTTTCTCATTTTTTTTACTTCGTTTTCGAGGCTGCGGACCGTTTCCATCAGATCATGCAGGTGCCGCAACAGCGCGGCATTCTTAAGCCATTGTGCGTGCGGTTGCATTGGAAATACTGCCGTGTAGGTGCCCGGTGAGTTGATGGATTTGGCCACCAGCGTACCGCCGGAAACCACCACATGGTCGGCAATTGTCAGATGCCCGGAAATCATCGCATTGCCGCCCAGCATGCAGTATTTGCCTATCGTTGTGCTGCCGGCGATCCCTGTGCATCCGGCTATCGCGGTATGTGCACCGATACGGCAGTTGTGGCCGATCTGGATCTGATTGTCCAGTTTCACGCCTTCTTCGATGACAGTATCATCCAGCGCCCCGCGGTCGATGGTCGTGCTTGCACCAATCTCGACATCATCGCCGATAATCACGCGGCCAATCTGCGGAATCTTGAGCCAGCGTCCTTCATCCATCGCCATGCCAAACCCGTCAGCGCCGATGACCACGCCGGAATGCAGAATCACGCGCTGTCCAATCTCACACTTGTGGTAAACGCTGACATTGGCATGCAGCCGTGTCCCGGCTCCGATGCGAACCTGCTCGCCGACGAAACAGTTTGCACCGATGATTGCTTCGTCGCCGACTTCCGCGCCGCTTTCGATCACCGTACAAGGCCCCACGCTCGCTGTTGCGGCCACCCTGGCTCGTGCATCGACGACTGCTTGCGCATGGATGCCGGCGGGCGGGCGGCTTTCCGGATTGATCAGGGCAGCTATGCGCGCATAGCTGGCATAAGGATTCTTGCACACGATGCGCGGCAACCGCGCAGCCGCGGCGTAGTCTTCCGCCAGCAGAACTGCGCCGGCACGCGTCGTGGACAGGAGCTTTTGGTATTTACGGTTAGTGAGGAAGGAAAGCTCTTGGGGACCGGCCGTTTCCAGCGGCGCAACCTGATGGATACGCACGTCGGGGTCTCCAATCAGGGTCCCGCCGAAGCGCCCGGCTAGTTCAGCCAGACTGAATGATCTCCCCTGTTCCCCTTTCATTGGAGCCGGGTCGCTGTGCTTACCTTCTGAACCGCGGGCGGGCGTCCAATGATGATCGCCCCGCTATTTGTCGGCGAGCGCCTTGATCACTCGGTCGGTGATGTCGATGCGCGGACTGATATAAACCGCCTCTTGCAGAATGAGATCAAACTTCTCGCTTTCGGCAATCTGCTGGATGACCTTGTTAGCGCGTTCGAGCACTGCGGCGAGTTCTTCGTTCTTGCGCAGGTTAAGATCTTCGCGTAGTTCGCGCTGCATGCGCTGCAGATCGCGGTTCATCCGGGCCAGGTCCTGCTCCTTGTCGCGCCGCTCGGACTCGCCCATCGTCACGCCGTCCTTTTCCAGGCTGGTTTGCAAATCGCGCGCCTGCTTGGCAAGCTTTTGCAGTTCCTGGTCGCGCGAAGCGAATTCCTTCTCGATCTTCTTTTGCGCCTTGACCGCCGGCGCCGCTTCCTTGAAGAGCCTTTCGAGCTTTACGAAACCGACCTTGAGCTCTGCGGCACCGGCGAAGTTTGCATAGGCCAGCAGCGCCGCAGCGGCAAGTACCAGCGGGAATTTATTCAACTTCTGTTCTCCTATCGTGTGGTCGGCACATGGCTAAAAAACCGTCCCCAAAGTGAACTGGACCGGCTGCCTCCGGTCCTCGGGTCTGGGATTGATTGCTCTGGCAAAGCTTATTTTCATGGGGCCTACCGGAGAGTACCAGTTGAATGAAAGACCGGTTGAATAGCGCGTCTCCGACAAGTCATATTGCTCACCGAGGGTACCGGCATCAATGAACCAGCTCAGGCGCACTGACTTGTCCTTTTGCAAGCCGGGAAACGGAAACAGCACTTCCACGCTTCCGTTCAGCAAATGGCTGCCGCCAAGCGCGTCTCCGTTGGTGTCCCTGGGACCAACGGACGCAGTCTCGTAACCACGCAACGAATTCACGCCACCCAGATAAAACACCTTGAAAAATGGCAATGGCTTTTGCTGATATCCGGCGGCGTATCCGATCTGGCCGCTCGTGTAAAACACCAGGTCGCGAGTCAGCGGATGATACCACTGAACCTGATAAGTGGTCCGGTAGTAGGTGAGTTCCGCAGTGGGCAGGCCGATCTCCGCGGAAACCCGCTGCAGGGTACCGCTGGTCGTGTAGATCACGCTGTCACGCTTGTCCCGCGCCCAACCGACGGTGGCCGGGTTGCTGTTGATATGCGAGCCGAATTCCTTCACGAAGTCGACATAGCGTTGCGGTGTATTAGCGAACAGACCGATTTGCGTTTGCTCGTAGGCAAGCCCGTAATTGATGGTATCAAATTCCGTGATCGGCACGCCGAAGCGCACGCCACCACCGATGGTCGACGTGTTATACGTGGCGATACCACTCAGGTTCGCCGTATCGACCCTGCGCTTGTAAACATCGAATCCCCGGCTCACCCCATCGTCCGTGTAATACGGATTGGTGTACGACACGGAGTAAATCTGGTTGACGCTGCCGGAACTTACCTGGAATGACAATGCATTGCCGGTGCCGAAGATATTGCTCTGGGAAACGCCTGCGGAAAGAATAACTTTTTCCGCCGTCGAATAGCCGATGCCCGCAGTAAGATTGCCGGTCGCACGCTCGGTGACTTTGACTTCGACGTCGACTTGATCCGTAGTACCGGGCACAGCCGGCGTATCCACCTGGACCTCCGAAAAATAGCCCAGCTTGTCGATCCGTTGTTTCGACCGATTGA
>DATMZQ010000487.1:0-4598 GCA_035573615.1 Burkholderiales bacterium
CTATCAGTACCGCAACATGAAGCTCGCTTCAGGACTATTGTCGGCGACTGGTGCATTCGACGTTTCACCAAGCAAGAACGTCAGCGGCAGAATAACGGTGGAACTACGGTCGCAAGCTGCGCAGATAAAAGGAAACTTCATTGTGGACGGCGACCTGAAGGCGGTCGTCCTCAGGCCGAACTGATCATCAACTGGTCCTCTGCAGGTCGGCCTGCGTATCGATGTCCCGTAAAATTCCGCTGTCATCCGACTCAACAAGTTCCACGTCATCGGGATGACGCCCGATGACTGACCGCGCCCCTTCGTCCCCAATGAGTTTCTGCAGTTCATCTAAGTAGCGACGGCCGAACCCCACCGGGTGACCGCGTTGCCCAAGGTATGCCGGGATGACGATGCGGCCGGTCTGCGCGACGCGTTCGGCTATTGATTTTATGGTTCGCGGCTGTACGAAGGGCATATCGGCTAGCGCGATGACCCATGCATCCGCATCGCGACTGGCCTCGATTCCACAAACGAAACTGCGCGCCATGCCCAGATGGGCGTCGTTGCACAGGTGAACGGCAACCTGTTCATCATCGAGCAAAGCGCGCAAACGGCCGTCGACTGGACGGATTACGGCAATGACGTCGGGCAATGCGCCTTTCAGTGTGCGTAGTGCCGCAATTGCAATTGGGGTACCGTCCGGCAGCGGGTGCAACAACTTGTTTGCGCCGAAGCGGCTGCCGGTGCCCGCAGCGAGCAGGATGCCGGTGATCGTCAAGACGTTCGCACTGGAAATACAGCAATCGTCCTGACGTAGCCAAACTCAAACTCGTGATGCAGCGCTAGTCTGCACTGATTGCGACGTCGAATCGCAACTGGATCTTTCATGGTACGCGTCGAAGATCAGTTCTGCGCCAGCTTCGATCGTGCCAGCGGGGGATTCGCTGAAAAATATTTTCTGATTCCAACCAGGATGGCTTGCGCGATCTTGTCCTGATATTTTTCATCCTTGAGTTTTTTTTCTTCCTCGGGATTGGTCAAAAACGCGGTTTCGACCAGGATGGAGGGAATATCCGGCGCCTTCAGAACCGCGAACCCGGCTTGTTCGACATGTGGCTTATGCAAATCGTTTACGCCGCCGAGTTCACCGAGCACCGCTTTGGCAAGTTTGAGGCTGTCGTTGATGGTCGCTGTTTGCGACAGGTCAATCAGTACCTGCTTCAGGGTGGGATCGGCCACATCGATATTTACGCCGCCAATCAGATCCGCCTCGTTTTCCTTCCTTGCGAGCCATCCGGCTGCCGCAGAAGTCGCGCCCCGCTCCGATAACGCGAACACCGATGATCCGCGCGCGTGCGGCTTGACATAAGCATCGGCGTGTATGGAAACAAACAGATCCGCCTGTATTTTGCGTGCCTTCATGACGCGCCCGACGAGCGGAATGAAATAATCGCCGTCACGGATCAGCATACCTCGCATATTGGGCTCCTCGTCCACCAGGGCCTTCAATTTCCTCGCGATCGCCAGGGTCACATGCTTCTCATGCGTACCGCTGCGTCCGCGCGCACCGGGATCTTCGCCGCCATGGCCAGCATCGATGGCGACCATGATCAAACGCGAGACATCCGGGCTGGCTACCGGCTTCTGTACCGGATTTGGCGCGACGGACAGCGCTTTTCCGGTGAAAGTGGCCGACGGCCTGTCTGGTTTTTGCGGGACGTCCTGCGACGGAGATGCTAGCGAAGCAGCGGGTTTTTTATCCAGCAGCGCCATTACCGGGTCCGCCTCGATGAGCGGATAAACGTCTAGCACGAGGCGGTGACCGTAATCGCCAACCGGCTTGAGCACGAACACCTGTGGTTTTACCTGTGCCTTGAGATCGAGTACCAAGCGCACGATACCGGGTTTGAAGCGGCCAATGCGCAACGCCTTCACGTAGGGATCCGTGGGAGATATCTTTGCGGGAAGCTGTTCGAGCGCGGTGTTGAATTCCACGTCCTCGAGATCCAGCACCAGACGCGCCGGCGTGGCGACCGTGAAGACGCTGTATGTGACCGGGGCATCCGACTCCAGCGTAAGGCGCGTGTATTCCTGTGCCGGCCATACGCGGGCCGATGCAATCTGGATCGCGCAATATCCCGCACCGGGCCATGCGATTGGCAAACCCGTTACCAGCGCGCACAGCAATAGTGTGCTGAAGCGACCAACATGGCGTTGGCCGAAGATCGAGGAAATCACTCTTGCAATTGCTCTAAGCAATGTCTTCCGCGCTCCGTCTCCGTGCCGATGCGCGCGCGGCGCGCGCCGGTTTCTTCACTTAATGCAATGGCAATGTCCGGCACGGGCAACAGACCATGCGCGCGTTCCGGCCATTCAACAAGACACACATTATGCGGTGTGAAATAGTCACGAAAGCCCGCGTCCGCCCATTCCTGTGGGTCATTGAAACGATAAAAATCAAAGTGATATAAGTCTATCTTAGACAGATTATAGAGTTCAACCAGAGTATACGTCGGACTTTTCACCTTTCCGGGGTAGCCCAGCCCCCGCAGAATGCCCCGACTCAGTGTGGTTTTGCCGGTACCGATGTTGCCCGAAAGGGCTATATACAGCCCGGGCTCGATGACGGAGGCCAAGCGCCTTCCGAGGCGCAACGTGGCCGCCTCGTCCGGTAGAAAAATGGAAAGCATCCGATCCGTGGAATCGATCATCGAATTGCTCGTCCTTTGGGCGCCTTCCCCAGAGCCCGTGCCGTTTTGACGGCAACGTCGACAAACACACGCAACACCGGCAAATCATCGCCACGGCGCCACGCGAGATGGACTTCTGTCAGAGGGCTGCCGCCTTGCAATGTCTTGTAAGTCACACCAGTGCGCTGCAGATTGGTGAGTGATGCGGGGATCAGGGCAACGCCGAGTTCGGCTGATACCAGGCTGATGATTGTTTGCATCTGAATAGCTTCTTGTGCAACTCGAGGGCTGAACCCGGCTGTCTTGCAACAACTGACCACGTCGTCGTAAAGGCCCGGAGCATTCGGTCGGGGAAAAAGAATGAAAGGCGCGTCCCTCAGCTTTTCGAGTGCAAGCTTGCCCGGTTCCCGCGCAAGCGGGTGTTTCCCCGGCAGAGCGGCAATGAGCGGCTCGCGGAGTATCGGTACTGATTGGAGCGCCGGTTCGTCAATGGGCGGGAGCACAAAACCGACATCGATGCGGCCAGCGAGCAGGTCCGCAATTTGCGCGTCCGTCGTCAACTCCCGCAAGCTCAGGTTGACCAGCGGAAAGCGACGGCGGAATTCGCGCAGGACGAGCGGCAGCACATTGTAGTCAGCCACGCTGATGAACCCGATGGCAAGTTCACCAATTTCCCCTCGCCCCGCCCGCTTCGTGGCCAGTACCGCCTGTTCCACACGCGCCAGGATATGCCGCGCTTCACCGAGCAAAGCTGCACCGGCTTGGGTCAGTGAAACATGGCGCTGCGTGCGGTTGAGCAGGGTTACACCCAGTTCATTCTCCAATGCGCGGATCTGCATGGATAGCGGTGGCTGTGAAATATGCAGTTTTTTCGCTGCACGGCCGAAGTGCAATTCCTCTGCTACGGTCACGAAATAACGCAGGTGGCGAAGGTCCATTGATTCGCAAGGAATATCAAAGCGACGCCAATAATATATTAGACGCCGCCAGATCGGGCACTCAAACTGCGCTGGGACAGAGTCGCATTTTAAAAAAATACGCAAGCAGAATTGCGCAACCACTTACGTTGGGGGAAACATGGCAGACAATTGGCGCAGCAAACTGATTACCGCGGGCGTGGCCCGTTCGCCCAACCGAGCAATGCTCCGTGCGGTTGATTTCAATGATGGCGATTTCGAAAAACCGATCGTCGGCGTAGCCAATGGCCATTCCAACATGAATCCGTGCAACGCCGGTATCCAGCCTTTGGTGGATCGCGCGATGAGTGCCTTGCGCAAGGCAGGGGCGATGCCGCAGGTCTTCGGCACCCCGACCGTTACCGACGGCATTGGCATGGGGACCGACGGCATGAAATATTCGCTGGTGTCGCGCGAAGTCATCGCGGACGCAATCGAAACGTCCGTCAACGGACAAATGATGGACGGCGTCCTGGTGGTCGGCGGCTGCGACAAGAACATGCCGGGCGGCATGATGGCGATTGCACGTATGAATGTTCCGGCCATTTATGTCTATGCCGGCAGCATCAAACCCGGGCATTGGAAGGGACAGGACCTCACCATTGCGAGTGCGTTTGAAGCAGTAGGGGCCTTCAGCGCGGGCAGGATCAGCAAGGAAGACTACGACGGGATCGAGAAGAATGCGTGTCCAACGGTCGGAGCCTGCGGGGGGATGTTTACTGCCAATACCATGTCCACCTCGTTTGAAGCGCTCGGCATGAGCCTGATGCAGTCATCGACCATGGCTTCCCCCGATGCCGAAAAAGCCGACTCGGCGGCGGAGTCTGCGAAAGTGCTTGTCGGTGCCATCAAGAAGAACATCCGTCCCCGCGACATCATTACCCGAAAGTCGATCGAAAACGTGGTGAGTCTGGTGATGGCTACGGGCGGTTCTACCAACGCGGTGCTGCACTATCTGGCGATTGCGTCG
>DATMZQ010000488.1:0-5152 GCA_035573615.1 Burkholderiales bacterium
TTCGTGACCGAGAATGGCGCTGAAACAGATTTGGACCTTGGCCACTATGAGCACTTCGCCGCTGCGAAGATGACCAAGCGGAACAATTTCACCACGGGGCAGATCTACGAGAGTGTCATCAAGAAAGAGCGCCGGGGCGATTATCTTGGCGGCACCGTGCAGGTCATTCCGCACATCACTGACGAAATCAAGAGCTTCATCCGCATGGGAGCGGGGGACGCCGAAGTAGCGATTTGCGAAATTGGCGGCACGGTCGGCGACATCGAGTCCCTGCCGTTCCTGGAAGCCGTGCGCCAAATGAGCATTCAGAACGGCAGAGGCAATTCGTGCTTCATCCATCTGACACTGGTGCCATTCATTCCATCGGCTGGGGAAATCAAGACCAAACCGACACAGCACTCAGTCAAGGAATTGCGTGAGATCGGTATTCAGCCCGATATCCTGCTGTGCCGCGCAGACCGCATGGTGCCAGACAACGAGAGACGCAAGATCGCGCTGTTTACGAACGTCGAGGAAGAAGCGGTCATTTCCGCTGTAGACGTGGACTCAATTTACAAGATCCCCGCTTTTTTTCACGATCAGGGGCTAGATGAGATCGTTTGCCGCAAACTCGGCATCAAGGCGCCGCCGGCCGACCTGTCGAAATGGCAACAATTGCTCGAGGCACTTGCCAATCCGCTTCATGAAGTTGATATCGCGCTGGTGGGCAAATATGTCGATCTTGCCGACTCGTACAAATCGCTCACGGAAGCTCTCATCCACGCCGGAATCCATACGCGCACCAAGCTCAATGTTCATTACATTGATTCGGAAAGCATCGAGAAGAATGGTTTGGAGTGCCTGGAAAAAATGGACGCGATTCTGGTGCCGGGCGGCTTTGGCCAACGCGGTGTAGAAGGCAAGATCGCAGCGATCCGTTATGCACGCGAACACAAGATTCCTTATCTTGGCATCTGCCTCGGAATGCAGCTTGCCACGATCGAATTCGCGCGCAACGTCGCTGGGCTTGCGGGTGCCAATAGTACGGAATTTGATGCGGATACCCCGCATCCCGTGGTTGCACTGATTACTGAATGGCTAGACCGTACCGGCCGAGTGGAGCGCCGAACAGGCCAGTCGGACCTTGGCGGCACCATGCGCCTTGGCGCCCAATCCTGCCCGGTTGAACCGGGCACGCTGGCGGCCCATATTTACGGCAGCCGGGTCAACGAGCGGCATCGCCATCGCTACGAAGTCAACAATGCGTACGTACCCCTTCTCGAGGCAAAGGGCTACAAGGTTTCAGCGCGCACGCCGAGCGAAAACCTCCCGGAGATGATGGAACTGACCGGGCATCCGTGGTTCGTCGGATGCCAATTCCATCCCGAATTCACGTCCACCCCTCGCGATGGTCATCCGCTGTTTTCGGCTTTCATCAACGCCGCCGTGCGCTATCGCGAAAGCGATAGTCAAACGGAGCGAGCAGCCAAGATCAAGAGCGTCGCCTGAAGATGAAGCTGTGCGGGTTTGAAGTAGGGCTCGAGCGGCCTCTTTTGGTGATTGCGGGGAGTGTTGTAGCGCGGAGCAGGGCCCCCCACGGGGGATGCGCCCCAGACTCGGTACGCGGAGCGCGAGTGCGGGAAGGGGCGCACAAGGCTGCGGCTCAATTCCCCAAATTGGGGCGCATCGCGTCTGTTCCCGCAAACGGGCCTGCGGCCAACGTGTCGCAGCCGCACCGCGAAGAAGCTCGTGAGGGCCCGCAGCGATGAGGTCACCATGAAACTCTGTGGGTTCGATGTCGGGCTGGAGCGGCCACTCTTTGTGATTGCGGGGGGCGTCGTAGCGCGGAGCAGGGGCCCATTCAGGGGATGCGACCGTGCAGACGCTCGTGAGGCCCCGCAGCGATGAGGTCACCATGAAACTCTGTGGGTTCGATGTCGGGCTGGAGCGGCCACTCTTTGTGATAGCGGGCCCCTGTGTGGTCGAATCAAGGCAAATGGCCTTCGACACAGCGGGAGAGCTCAAGCAGATGACTGCGGCACTGGGCATATCGTTCATCTACAAGTCATCGTATGACAAGGCGAACCGAAGTTCCGGCAAATCATTCCGGGGCCTTGGCGTGGATAAGGGGCTCGAAATTCTGGCGGACGTCAGAAAGCAGATCGGCGTGCCGGTGCTGACCGATGTTCACGCGCAAGAAGAAATAGCTGCGGTCGCCGCAGTAGTGGACGTATTGCAGACGCCCGCCTTTCTGTGCCGCCAGACCGACTTCATTCGCGCGGTGGCGATGAGCGGCAAGCCCGTCAACATTAAAAAAGGCCAGTTCCTTGCCCCCGGAGATATGAAAAACGTGGTCGACAAGGCGCGCGAAGCCAGCGGACAGGACAACATCATGGTATGCGAGCGCGGTGCTTCGTTCGGCTACAACAATCTGGTCTCGGACATGCGTTCACTGGCGATCATGCGAGAGACCGGATGCCCGGTCGTGTTCGACGCGACGCATTCGGTACAGCTTCCCGGTGGTCAAGGTACCTCGAGCGGCGGCCAGCGCGAGTTCGTGCCGGTACTGGCGCGAGCCGCTGTGGCAACCGGTGTCGCAGGGGTATTCATGGAAACGCATCCGAACCCCGAGAAGGCGTTATCGGACGGACCCAACGCATGGCCACTCGACAGGATGAAGGCTCTGCTTGGGACATTGAAGGCTCTCGATGAACTGGTGAAATCCCGCGGACTTGCTGAAAGCGAGCTGATGGCGCAGCGGGGCCGATAAGCAAACAGACGCATCAAAGGAAAAAAAGAATGAGTTCCATAGTTGACATTGTTGCCCGTGAGATTCTCGACTCACGCGGCAACCCTACCGTCGAGGCGGACGTGCTGCTCGAATCCGGCGTGAGTGGCCGCGCCGCCGTGCCGTCGGGAGCTTCCACCGGCACGCGCGAAGCAATCGAATTACGCGACGGCGACAAGAGCCGCTATGGCGGCAAAGGCGTCCTGAAGGCGGTCGAGCATATCAATACCGAAATCTGCGAGTCGATCGTCGGACTGGACGCGGTGGAGCAATGTTTCATCGATCAGACGCTGATCGATCTCGACGGGACTGAAAACAAATCGCGACTGGGTGCAAACGCGATACTGGCGGTTTCGCTTGCGGTAGCCAAGGCGGCCTCCGAGGAATCCGGATTGCCGCTCTATCGTTATCTGGGTGGAGCGGCCAAGATGCAGCTGCCGGTGCCGATGATGAATGTGATCAACGGCGGAGCGCACGCCAACAACAGCCTGGATCTGCAGGAATTCATGATCATTCCCTGGGGCGCGGAGAGTTTCCGGGAAGCCATGCGTTGCGGGGCAGAAATTTTCCAGACGCTGAAGAAGCTGCTAGATCAGAAAGGTTTGTCCACCACAGTAGGTGATGAAGGCGGTTTCGCGCCCAACCTGCCGAGCAATGAAGCCGCGCTGCAACTGATTATCGAAGCCATCGATGCAGCGGGCTATACCCCCGGGTCGCAGGTGGCAATTGGCCTGGACTGCGCCAGCTCTGAGTTCTTCAAGGATGGCAAGTACGATATCGCCTCGGAAAAACGCATGCTGGGCGCGGTGCAGCTGACTGATTACCTATCGAGTTGGGCGGACAAGTATCCGATTGTGAGCATAGAAGACGGTATGGCGGAGGGTGACTGGGAAGGCTGGAAAATACTGACGGACCGGCTTGGCAAGAAAGTGCAGATTGTCGGCGACGATGTCTTTGTGACCAACACCAGAATCATCGCGGAAGGCATCCGCCAGGGCATTGCAAATTCCGTACTGATCAAGATCAACCAGATCGGCACGTTGACTGAAACGCTTGCCGCGATCGAGATGGCCAAGCGCGCCGGCTACACCGCCGTGGTCTCGCACCGCTCCGGCGAAACGGAAGACACGTTTATTGCAGACCTTGCGGTAGGGGCAAATGCGCTGCAAATCAAGACCGGATCGCTGTCGCGCTCAGACCGCCTGGCAAAATACAATCAGTTGCTGCGGATCGAAGAAGACCTGGGCGACTCCGCAAGCTATGCTGGCCGCGATGCTTTCTACCAGTTGAATCGCGCCTGATCGAATGCGCTTCCTCACCCTGGCACTATTGCTGCTGATAGCCTTGATCCAGAACCCGCTGTGGTTCGGCAAGGGTGGCTGGTTGCGCGTGCACGAGCTTGCCGGTCAAGTGGACGCACAACGGGATGCCAATGTAAAGCTCGCGGCGCGCAACGCGACACTCGAAGCCGAAGTGCGCGATTTAAAGCAAGGTTACGAAGCCATCGAAGAGCGGGCGCGCTACGAGCTGGGCATGGTCAAGCAGGACGAAGTGTTTTTCCAGTTGCTGCAGCCACCGCGGCCGACTTCTTCAAAACTGCCCGAAAAGCACTGACGTTTGTTCTGCAAGTTCCGAATTCCGGCGGCGTTGCGGAGGGCCGATGAGAAAATGGTCGGGCGTAGCCCTGGTAACGGTTGCGCTTGTCATAACGGTACTAGCGGTCAACACGGTACGCCTCCGTAGCAGGCAAGTTAACGTAGCGCCAAACGCGGAGGTCCCTCCGCCGCAGGCTGCAGCGGCGCTACGTCTCGCGCAGGCAGTGCGCTTCCGGACAATTTCCGCCCAACAGCCTTCCAGCTTTGCGGGTGCAGAATTTGATCATTTTCGCGCCTTCCTTGCTGCACGCTACCCGCGCTTGGGAAGGGTGCTGCGCAAGCGACTCATCAACGATTACAGCCTGCTGTACGAATGGCCCGGCACGGATGCTTCATTGAAACCGGTGTTGCTCATGGCGCATCAGGACGTAGTACCGGTGGACCCGGCCAGCGCGGACCAGTGGCTTCAGGCGCCGTTTGGTGGAGTGATCTCCGGGGGGTTCATCTGGGGACGCGGCACACTGGATGACAAAGGTGCCCTGATGGCTTTGCATGAAGCCACGGAAACCTTGCTTGCCCAAGGATTCCAGCCTGCGCGCACCGTGTATTTTGCATTTGGTCACGATGAGGAAGTCGGTGGCCGGCAAGGATCCCTGAAAATTGCGGAATGGCTGGCGTCTCAAGGCGTGAGACTTGAGTCGGTGCTCGACGAGGGACAGGTGGTTACAGAGGGCATCGTTGCCGGCATCAGCAAACCGGTTGCGCTGATTGGAATTGCGGAGAAAGGCTA
>DATMZQ010000489.1:0-2220 GCA_035573615.1 Burkholderiales bacterium
CGTTGCACCAATATCGACAGGCCAAGGAGCTGCTGTCGAGATTCGGCTGATCTAGTTTCGAGTAACCGGCCGATCAAAGGCTCACTCGCCGGCGGCTGCACCCGGTGCAGCCGTAGATTCTACAGTGTGAACGTCGTCGCGCCCTATGCCCCAGACCAGCTCGCCGCGCTCGACCATGTAATTGACATGCGCCTGGATCTCGCTGAACGCGAAACTCATCTGGTGCGGATCCAGCGGTCGCCGAAACACGAAGGGCACAATCTCAGCAGTCGTGCGTGGTATTCCCCGGCAAGCTGCCGCGATGGCGGCACAGCGCTCTTTGTGATGGCGAATGAGTTCGGCGCACCGGACTTGCGGCTGCCGGAAAGGCAATTGATGACCGGGTAGAACCAAGGTGTCTGACGGCAATGAGGCTTGCAGGCTGCGCAATGAACGCAAGTAGAGATCGAGAGGATTGCCCTCGGGCTCGACTGCCCAGACGCTGATGTTTGGCGTGATTTTCGCCAGAACCTGATCTGCCGCGAAAAACAATTTCTCAGCCGGGCAATGGAGCATCAGCTGTTCGGGCGCATGGCCATCACC
This sequence comes from Burkholderiales bacterium, assembly GCA_035573615.1. Lineage (GTDB taxonomy): Bacteria > Pseudomonadota > Gammaproteobacteria > Burkholderiales > JACQAP01 > JACQAP01. The sequence continues at coordinate 583 of DATMZQ010000489.1, forward strand.
GCTCAGTACCTCGAATGTGCGGCCACCGATGTTGAGCACATCCTGTGCAACAAGCCGACGGAACGTTGGCGGCAAGCCGGTGACCATTCTGAGATAGCTATGGCCACGCGTCGCAACCTGTGCCGTCGTTTCCGCATCAAGGCCGTGGCGCAGATAAAAATCCCGATAAATCTTGGCGTCGAGTGCGCCCGGGCTGAGCGAAATATTGACGCATGAAAGATACGCCGTTTGACTTGTCAGCAGTGGAACGTCGTAACGCTCGGCGAGCCAGCCGGCGAGACCGATATGGTCGGGGTGAAAATGCGTCACGATGAGGCGCGTGAGGCGCCGGCCGCGCAGAGGGCCGTCAAGAAGCCTTTGCCAAACGGCCTTGGTCAGTTCATCGCCGATGCCAGTGTCGATGACGGCCCAGCCGTCGCCATCGTCAATGAAGTAGACATTGACGTGGTCGAGCCGGAAAGGCAAAGGCAACCGCCCCCACAAGACGCCCGGGTGGACCTCAACCAATTCATCGGTTTTTAGAGGCGCGGCGAAGGGAAAGTGCAGTTCCGCCTGATGGTGTGAGTCGAGCACGTCCTTATTCTCAGTCTGCGTTCGTTAGCGCTTTTCGTAGTTTGAATTTGCAAGCCCGGTCAAGCAACCAAAGCTCACAATCGGCACCATAGCCAGCAGGGCCGGCAGCTCGCCCTGACCGCTGTTCACATACTTTTCTTGTCGCGGAACAAGGAGGAAATCGCGTACTAGAATTTTTCCAACCAGGGCCGCATTTCCATTTCCGACGTCCAGGCGCTGCGCGGCTGGCTCAACACACTCCAATAGTTGGCTGCGATCGCATCTGGATCGAGCAACGAGTCGGGCTTGTCCGGCGGCTCGGTTCGCACCGCGCTTCGAATGCCGCCGTCGATCACGAAGTGCGCGACGTGGATGCCATGCGGCGACAATTCACGCGCCATGCTCTGCGCGAGGCCGCGCAATGCGAACTTTCCCATCGCAAAGGCCGCGGACTGCGCATAACCCTTCACACTCGCTGATGCACCGGTGAAAAGAATGGCGCCGTGACGGTTGGGAAGCATGCGGCGCGACGCCTGTTGTGCAACGAGAAACCCACCAAAGGCGCTAACAGCGATGGCTTTGGCAACATCAGCGGGGACCAGGTCCACAAATGCGCCACGCACGCGCGCACTTGCATTGTAAACAACAACGTCAGGAGCGCCACAGTCCCGCTCGACATCAGAAAATAGCTTCGTTAGGTCGCTCAAATCGGTCGCATCGCAAGAATAGGCCGTGGCACCGGTTTGTTTGCAAAGCGCGCCAAGCTTGTCAGTCTCGCGCGCCGCTAACGCAACGCGGATGCCTTTGCTTGTGAAAAGTCTGGTCAACGCGGCGCTTAAGCCCACGCCAGCACCAACGATCAGCGCTGTTTTGTAGGTAATGGTGTCCATACATATTCTCCTTCAGCACACGCAATTTATCCTGTTTATCTGAAATTCGCGGCGCAGGAGGCGATATCTGCCATGCATTGGGGCGAAAGTGGCAATCACTATCTATTGACCCCGCCTTGTGCCCTCACCCGCTTTCACTGATGCTGACCGCCGTCGAATGACAGCAATCCTATGGGAGAATGATTATGCTGTTCAT
>DATMZQ010000490.1:0-2952 GCA_035573615.1 Burkholderiales bacterium
TGAACGACGACAGGCTTTCCACTGCGGGATCCTGCAGCACGACGCTCGCAAGATGCTGCTGACGTTGCGCCATGGCGGCGAAAGAAATGGACTGCGGCGCCTCAGAAATTGCCTGAATCGCGCCGGTATCCTGGGGCGGGAAAAATCCCTTCGGCACGAAAATATAGAGCAGCACGGTGAGCGCCAAGGTGGCGACCGCGACGATCAGCGTGGCCGCCTGGCGGTCCAGGACCCAGTCGAGCGCTCTGGCGTAGCGCGCAATAACCATGTCGAAGAAGCGGCCGCTGGAGCGGTAGAAACGGCTTTGGCTGGCTTCCGGAATGTGGCGCAACAGTCGCGCGCACATCATGGGTGTCAACGTCAGCGAAATGAAAGCTGAAATAAGAATTGCGACCGCCAGCGTGATGGCAAATTCGCGGAATAGCCGGCCGACGACATCGGCCATGAACAGCAGCGGAATCAGAACCGCGATCAGCGAAAAGGTCAGCGATATGATGGTGAAGCCGATCTGCTTCGCGCCAACCAGTGCGGCCTGCAACGGTTCCATCCCTTCTTCGATGAAGCGCGAAATATTCTCGATCATGACAATCGCATCATCCACGACGAAGCCGGTAGCGATGGTGAGCGCCATCAACGTAAGGTTGTTGATACTGAAACCGGCCAAGTACATGACCCCGAACGTGCCCACGAGCGACAGCGGCACCGCGACGCTGGGAATCAAAGTGGCGGAAACGTTGCGCAGGAACAGGAAGATCACCATGACGACCAGCGCTACCGCCAGCATCAGTTCGAATTGCACATCCTTGACGGAGGCGCGGATGGTAGTCGTGCGGTCGGTCAGCAGGACAGCGTCCACCGAGCCGGGCAGCGAGGCCTTGAGCTGTGGCAACAGCTTCTTGATCCGGTTCACGACTTCAATGACGTTGGCGCCGGGTTGGCGCTGGATGTTCATGATCAGCGCCGCCTTGTCGTTTGCCCAGGCCGCAAGCCGCACATTTTCCGCATCGTCGATGACATCCGCGACGTCAGTCAGCCGGATCGGCGCTCCGTTTTTGTACGCGATAATCAGACCCCGGTATTCGCCGGCGGACTTGAGCTGATCGTTGGCGTCGATCGTCGATGCGCGCGCCGGCCCATCGAAGCTGCCTTTGGCCAAGTTGACGTTGGCATTGCCGATGGCGTTGCGCAAATCGTCCAGGCTCATTCCATAGGATGCCAAGGCCCGCGCATTGGCCTGAATGCGCACTGCAGGTCGCTGTCCGCCGGACAGGCTGACCAAGCCCACGCCGGGCAACTGCGATATCTTCTGCGCAATGCGCGTATCAATCAGATCCTGAACTTTGGGCAGCGGCAACGAATTCGACGTAATTGCCACCGTCAGGATGGGCGTGTCGGCCGGATTGACCTTGTTATAGATCGGCGGCGAAGGCAGGTCTGGTGGCAGCAAAGAAGTCGCGGCATTGATCGCGGCCTGCACCTCCTGTTCGGCGACATCGAGCGAAAGGTCCAATGCAAACTGCAAGGTGATTACCGACGCGCCACCGGAACTCGTGGAGGACATCTGGTTAAGGCCAGGCATCTGGCCGAATTGGCGCTCCAGCGGCGCGGTGATCGAGGACGTGGTGACGTCAGGACTGGCGCCGGGGTAGAGCGTTACCACCTGGATGGTCGGGTAGTCGACTTCGGGCAACGCCGACAGCGGCAGCAGGCGATAGGCCAGAATGCCGGAAAGCAGGATGGCCACCATCATGAGCGAGGTGGCGACTGGACGCAGGATGAACAGACGCGACGGGTTCATGCGTCCGCTGCTTCAGCTGCTGGATGCAGGCGGCGAATTTTCACCGTCGTGCCGGCGCTTGCCGTGCATCGGCAATCCAGTTTCCGGCGGCGTGCCGGCAACGGAATTGCCGATCTCGACCTTGGCACCTTCGCGCAGCTTGTCCGTGCCGTCCACGACGACCAGCTCTCCACTGGACAATCCGGAAGCAATGGCGCTGGTTTCCCCTTCCGTCGGCCCCAACTTGACGTTGCGCAGGGTCACGGTCCTGTCGCTCTTGATCACGTACACGTAAGTGCCCTGCGTCCCGCGCTGGATGGCAGCGGCGGGGACGAGGATATTGTCATGCAAGACATCCAGCAACATGCGGGCGTTCACGAACTGATTCGGGAACAGACTTGAATCATCGTTGGCGAATTGCGCCTTTAACTTGATGGTGCCGGTTGCAGGATCGATCTGGTTGTCCACGGTCAGCAACTGTCCGCTTGCCAACCGGTTTTTGCCGGCGCGATCGTAGGCGTCGACCACAAGATCCTGGCCGGCATGCATTTTTTTCATGACCGCCGCGATATTGTCTTCCGGCAGCGTGAATACCACGGTGATCGGTTGCAGCTGCGTGATGACCACGATGCCATTCGTATCGTTTGCATGGACGATGTTACCGACGTCGACCTGGCGCAGGCCCAGCCGCCCGCTGATGGGCGCCGTGATACGTGAGTAGGTCAGGTTGAGCCTTGCACTGTCGATCTGCGCCTGGTCGGCGCGCAGCGCGCCCTGGTACTGGCGAACCAGGGAGGCCTGCGTATCCAGTTGTTGCCTGGCGATCGAGTCCTGTTCGAACAGCGTGCGGTACCGTTCCAGGTCTGCCTCGGCATTTTTCAGCAGAGCACGGTCGCGGGCCATGGTGCCTTCCGCCTGTTCCAGCTGGACCTGATAGGGACGTGGATCGATCTGCGCGAGCACGGCTCCCTGCTTGACCGTCTGGCCCTCGCGGAACATGACGGACTGCAGTTCACCGTCAACATGCGTCCTCACCGTAACCGTGTTCAGCGGTACGACGGTGCCCAGGCCATTCAGGTAAAGATTGATGTCGCCAACCCTGGCCGCTGCAGCAACCACCGGCTGACTGCGGTTCATCGCATCCGCACCGGCTTTGCCGGGGGACGACTGTCCCG
>DATMZQ010000491.1:0-3131 GCA_035573615.1 Burkholderiales bacterium
TTGGCCGCGGTATACGCGTCCGGGCCGGGCCAGAACCAAACCATGTGCGCGACCGGAATGTAAGAGAAGGTGAACCAAAGCACCATGAAAATCAGCACGGCAGAGAACTTCGCCCGTTCCGCGAATGCACCCAGAATAAGACAGCAGGTAATCGCAGCAAAAGTCGCCTGGAACGCTACGTATACCAACTCTGGAAGCGGGGTTGCCTTGCTGAAGGTGGCGGCCATGGAAAACTCGCCCTTGATCGCGTCGAACGTGCCGTTCAAGAACAGCCGGTCAAGACCTCCGAAATAGGCATTACCCTCAGTAAACGTCAGACTGTAGCCATATATACACCAGAGTACCGTGATCAACGAAAACACCACGAATACCTGCATCAGCATGGAGAGCATGTTTTTCGAGCGCACCATGCCACCATAAAAGAGTGCAAGTGCCGGAACGCTCATCAGCAGCACCAGCGCGGTGGAGGTCAGCATCCAGGAAACATCGCCCTTGTTCGGTACCGGGGCTGGGGTTGCAGCCGCAGCCGCGGGTGTCGCGGCCGCCGCTGGCGCCGTATCAGCGGCCTTGGCTTCGTCAGCGAAAACCGGTACGGACAATGCGACCGTTCCGCACAGGGCCAGAAGCATCAGTATTTTTCTAATCATGAGATTCTCCCTATAGCGCTTCCGCGCCGGTCTCGCCGGTGCGAATGCGCACAACTTGTTCAAGGTCGAACACAAAAATCTTGCCGTCGCCGATTTTCCCGGTGTTGGCCGATTTTTCGATCGCCTCGATGACTTGCTCCAGCAACTCTGTTTTGATCGCGGCTTCAATTTTGACTTTGGGCAGGAAGTCAACGACGTACTCGGCGCCGCGATACAGTTCGGTATGACCTTTCTGCCGGCCAAAACCCTTGACCTCGGTCACCGTGATCCCCTGCACGCCGATGGCGGACAAGGCTTCACGCACCTCGTCAAGCTTGAACGGCTTGATGACTGCGGTAACTAGTTTCATGGTTTCTCCAATTGGCTTTGCGAGGCGGTTCCGGCGCAGTGCCGGAACCGTTCTTTTATGTCTAGAAAGTCTTGCTGACCGAGGCAATCAGCTTGCCTTTGCCCAAATCAACGGTCTCTCCATTGGCCCTTGACATCGTATACAGAGAAGAATCTGCATCGGTGTCCTTGTACGCCAGGCCGAAATTGAATCCGTTGTACAGATAGTTCACACCAATCTTGTAGTCGGTGTAATCAAGGTCAACGGTGCTGCCTTCGACGGTTTGATGACCTATATGTGCCAGGACGGAAAACGCGTCGTTGATCGGGTAGGTCGCGTTGAGTTCAATATACGTTGACCCCTTGCTGCTGTCGTTGAATGGCCCGGGCGTGGAATCCTGATTAGCACCGAAAAAGTCCGTGAAAGCGTACGATAGTTTTGCCGCGATCCATTTCCAGGAAACGCTGCCGTAGCCCTCGAACGTGTCGTATTTGTCGCCGTTAGCAAGCTTGGCGCCGGGATAGTAGTAATACAAACCGCCCACGTTCACGCCCCAGTCGCCCCAGGTCTTGGCCCAGCCGCCATACCAGTCCGATTCCAGCGTGCCGTCCCTGAATTGGATGCCGCTGACATTGGAGCCCCAAATGCCGAGGTAGAAGCCACTGGTGTGGGTGTAATCAAAGCCGCCCTGTACCGCAGGCTCGCCCATCGTCTGGCTGATCCCGCGAAATGCGTAATCGGATACGAATCCGACATTGGCGGTGAACGTATTGGGCGAGGCGGGAGCGGCGGGCGCGTCCGCCGCCAGCGCCATTCCTGGTAGCACAACGGCACTGGCCACGGCAACGGCAATAATTTTGTTTCTCAACATGGGCATCATCCTCAAGTGGTCTATCGAAACATCTGACATGCGGAAAAGACAGCGGCATCAGGTCAGCATTTACCGTGCCAAACGGAAATGAGACTCGTATCAAAGAATTAGCGTGCGCCTTGAGATAATTAGACGGGGTGGCGCACCAAACAAAGGCGCCCTGCAGGCACGCTGCACTCCGTCGGTGCGGCAAAGATTTTTACAGCGGTTTGATACACTTCAGCCATAAGGAGGTGGCCTTTGGAAACCAGATTTCTCGATGAACTGAACAAAAGGATCAGCGAACTGATTGCGGCCTCGCCCGCCAGGGACATCGAAAAAAATATGCGGGCGCTTCTATCGAGCGCGTTCACCCGCCTTGATCTGGTCACGCGCGAGGAATTCGACGTGCAGCAGGAAGTGCTGCGCCGTTCCCAGCAGAAATTGCACGACATGGAAGCGAGGGTGGCGGTGCTGGAAGCCGCTCTTGCAACATATAAAGCGAGCGGTGGAGGAGAAGGCGAAGCATGAAAGCCGGGGCATGAGAACCCTGGGCGCCGGGATTTCGATCTCCCATCGAACTGCTTGCGCATCAGCATCGGTTTTCGGTGTCTGCAACGTCAGCTTTGCCTCGCCGGCTGTTGGCCGCTGACGTGTCGCTCGCCGTTCTCTACAGTCGCGCATTAGCCGGCATGGACGCGCCGCCGGTGACGGTGGAAGTCCACCTGGCCAATGGCTTGCCCAGCTTTACGATTGTTGGCTTGCCCGAGGCCGAAGTGAAGGAGAGCAAGGATCGTGTGCGCTCTGCGCTGCTGAACTGCCGTTTCGATTTTCCGGCCCGCCGCATTACCGTCAATCTGGCCCCTGCCGATCTACCGAAAGAAAGCGGCCGTTTCGATTTGCCGATAGCACTTGGCATTCTGGCGGCATCGGGACAAATCCCTGGCGACAAACTGTCCGAGTTTGAATTTGCCGGTGAGCTTGCGCTTACGGGAGAACTGCGGCCCATCCGCGGCGCGTTGGCCATGACTTACAACGCGCATCGGTCGGGGCGTGCTTTTGTGTTGCCTGTCGAAAGCGCAATCGAAGCAGCGTTGGTCAAGGATGCGCGCGTGCTGCCGGCCAGCACGCTGCTGAGAGTCTGTGCGCATCTTGCCGGCCGTGAGTTGTTAAACGCGTCTGCGCAAACCCCGAGCGTTGTGCAAAGTGAAGTGGCTGACCTTGCCGAGGTCAAGGGCCAGCTTCACGCCAAGCGTGCACTCGAAGTTGCTGCAGCGGGCGGGCATAGCATGCTGATGATTGGACC
>DATMZQ010000492.1:0-4684 GCA_035573615.1 Burkholderiales bacterium
GGACTTGGCAAGCGCCTCTTTCACGGGCGCGTTCTGCGTGATTTCACCGTAGGCCAGACCGGCCGTATGGCGCAGCAGGTCCTGCACCGTCATTTCCCGATCGGCGGGCGCCTGGACATAGGTGATTTTCGCGTATTCGGCATCTGCCTTTGCCACGCTGACGTTCAGGGACTTCATGGCAGGCAGAAATTTCGAAACCGGATCGGTCAGCTGGATGCGGCCTTCCTCCACCAGCATCATTGCCGCGACGGACACCAGCGGCTTGGTCATCGAATAGATCCGAAAAATGGAATCTTTTGCAATCGGCTTGGCGGCTTCCTTGTCCTGGAAACCAACAGCTTCCGCGTACACAAGCTTGCCTTTTCGCGCTACCAGCATGACTGCACCGGGCAATTTTCCCTGATCGACTTCCTTCTTGAACGCTTCTCCGATACGGGCCAGTCGCTGGCCCGACATGCCGATGGATTCTGGAGTAGCGGCAGGCAGTCCTTGTGCAAGCGCCGCGGCTGCTGTCCACAACGCGATGACGAAAACCACGGCTATGGAAACGCGCTTTGCATCCATCACAAAATCCTCCGCCACATACACAAGGACTCGAACGGTAAGGCGCGCGCCTGATGGTGTCAATCCGGTCGCAACAACAAGTTCGAAGCCGAATCGCTGCACGGTCGGCCGCGTGATGGTGCAGTCGACACCGTGCTAGGATGAATGAAAATGAAGCGACAGTTGTTGAAGCCAACGGAGGAGCGATGAAAACAGCAATCAGCATGGCCGCCGCATTTGCGCTGGCCTTGGCCAGTCATGGCGTGCCGGCCGCGGATCCTGCCAAGTCGGAGCCCATCAAAATCGGTGTTGTGAATGAGATCACCGGCGTCCAGGCGCAGGCCGGAGAATTCACCGTCAACGGCATCAAGCTCGCGCAGGAAGAAATAAACAATGCCGGCGGCGTGCTGGGACGGCGCATCGAACTGCAGATTGAGGACAACCAGAGCACGAACCCGGGAACCGTGCTTGCATTTTCCAAGCTCGGAAGTCGTGGCGATATTGCCGGCATTGTCGGTCCAATCCGAAGCACGCAAGTGCAGGCCGCTTCGCCAACGATCGCCAAGACGGGCATTCCGACCATGATTGGCGGGACGGATACCAGCCTTACCCACGTCAATAACCGCTGGCTGTTCCGTGCGCGTCCGAACGACAGCTACTCTTCACGCGTCATTGCCGATTTCGGCGTCAACACGCTCAAGCTGAAAAAATGGGCCATCATCCACTCCACGGACGCGTTTGGCTCTGGTGGCGCCAAGGCGCTGACCGCGGCGCTTGCGGCGCACGGCGTGACCCCGGTACTGGACCAGGGTTACACCAACAATTCGCAGGATTTCGCGGCAGTGGTGTTGTCCATCAAGAAGTCCGATGCTGATGTTCTTTCGACCTACATGACATTGGAGCCTGATGTTGGCATCTTTGCGCGCCAATTGCGCCAGTTGGGCGTGACGATTCCGTGGGTCGGTTCTCCTTCCCTTATCGCGGTTACTTCGCTGAAACTGGCCGGCGAAACGCTGTACGGCACTTATGCAATCACCGACTTCACCACAGACGCGAATGATCTCGCGCGCGCGTTCGTGAAAAGGTACCACGACAAGTACGGCATGAATCCGGATACGTTTGCCAGCTGGTCATACGATGCCACGCAAATCCTTGCAAGGGCGATCCGCGCTGCTGGCAGTACCGACCCGGAGGCCGTGCGTTCGGCCATTCTGGCGATCAAAGGCTACAAGGGGTTGGAAGGAACTTACGAGTTCGACCAGAATGGCGACGGGTTGCACGGTTACAACATCGTCAAGAACGAGGGCGGCAAGATTGTGTTCATGAAGCGGGTAGATTTTCCGGCCCAGTAACCTTGGCGCCCGAAACAGAATTGCATATGGAGTCCGCCTGGCGGATGCAATAGATCGCTGGTGTGACCGGTTTATTTCGGGCAGGGAAATGCTTCCCGCAATGCATCCTCAAGTGCAAGTCCGGCCGGCAATTTGAGCTTTTCTGCGTTTTTCTCCAGGTATTGCACGAATGTCCGGACCAGTTGTCCACGCGTAACCGTATCCGGAATGCATAAGTGCCCATATATTTCGTCTATTTTTTCATCACGGTGGTGGAAGGCATGGTAACTCTCGGCGGCGTAGTGCCCCGCAACGAATCCGTCGATGAAGCCAATGCAGATACCACGCCCGAAATCCTTTACCGGGTCTTTTTCCTCGGCGTTGCAATGGAGCAGCATTTCATTCCCGGTGAAACCGCCGCGCAACCACGCGGCCATGCTGTCCAGTGGAGGCAGGATCCATAACAAGGAGCCAATAATCAGGAGCGCCGCATTTTTCATCGAAAGACCTGATAACCGGTTATGGTTGGATTGCCACTTTATCCCAAACGCTGTTTTGCCACACTGGCCCGGGAGTGCAATCGGGCTGGACGAGCCAAATGGTATCCGCGGGAAAAATGCGGGCCGACTGGCAATTGAACCATCCTACGGAATTTCCGGTTCAGGTGAACTGTCAGACCGTTTTATTCCGGGGGACCTGCGACATGAGCCATCTAAATACGCATTTGCTGCCGGAGTTGCTAAGCCTGTCGCCGAGAGCCGAATGGACCAGGCGGGATTTCGTCGGCTGCACGCTGGCAGCAGGCTTCGCCTTGGCCGTGCAGCCGGTGTCCGCCCAGACCATCGTCACCGACAATACTGGTCTTACCGCGGGTGAGGTGCGCATTCCAGTACGGGGCGGCGAAATTCCGGGCTATCGCGCCATGCCGGCGGGGGGCAAGGATCTGCCGCTCGTCCTGGTGGTGCAGGAAATATTCGGCGTGCATGAACATATCCGTGATGTCTGCAGGCGCCTTGCAAAGCTGGGCTATATTGCCGTCGCTCCAGAGCTTTTCGTGCGGCAAGGCGACGTTTCGAAGTTGAGCGACATGAAGGAGATTTTTGCGATCGTCGAAAAAGTCCCCGACATGCAAGTCATGCATGACCTCGACGATACGATGTCCTGGGCGCGCAAGAACGGCGCGAATGTCACTCAGGTCGCCATTACCGGATTCTGCTGGGGCGGGCGCATTGTCTGGCTGTATTGCGAGCATAACCCGATGGTGGCAGCCGGAGTGGCGTGGTACGGAAGGCTCGAAGGCCAGTCAAACGACTTGCGACCGACATTCCCGATCGATATCGCACCGAAACTCAAGGTGCCCGTACTGGGTTTGTACGGCGGTGCCGACACCGGCATCAGCAAGGAAAGCATCGAGAAAATGCGATTGGCGCTCAAAACGGCTAAAAGCAAATCCGAGATCATCGTGTATCCGGACGCTCCCCATGCTTTTTTTGCCGATTACCGGCCGAGCTATCGCAAGGAAGCAGCGGAAGATGGCTGGAAAAAAATGCGGGACTGGCTGGAAAACAATCTATCCCGCGTGTAGCAATTGATCGGCTCCCCGGCCTTGCTGGATCGCCGGCACATACGAATCGAGTTCGGCAAGCGTAGCCTTGTCGCGCAAGTCGATTTTCTTGCCGCGTTCGGCCGACAGATAGCTTGCCATCACGAGCCGCTGGATTTCCAGGCCATAATCCCAGGACAACATTGCGTCGTGGCCGGCGGAGAAGCAGCGCAGCATGTCGCGATTTTCATCGGTGTAACCGTACAGATCGGCTTCGTTGTATTGCACTGCGAGCAATCCGCGGCTCGACGTGGCTTTCTCCAGCGCGCTTTCCTGGTCGGCAATGGCTTCTGCTGCTACGTCGCCAATGAACACATTCAGCGGTGATACCAGCGTATTGATCTCGAAAGCGTAGCCCGGCCCGGTGCCGTCCATGAACAGCCGCAATCCCTGCTTTTCGAACATCCACGAGTCGGTAAATTGCGATTTCACCAGCTGTCCCGTTTCCGGATTGCGATAGGTGATCATGCCGGTAGCGAAATCCTCGGCTGGTGTTTTCGCGTAGTCGACGCCGCGTTCCTTCAGCAACTTCTCGCGCCACTTGGTCTGCCCCCACTTGAGCAAGCCAAGGTCCGCCGTGACGGACACCGGCTCAAGAAATGACAATCCCTTGTTCGCCGGCGTGAGCACGTGGCGGCCAACCGCGATGCTATGACATCCCATGTCCAGCAGCACGCCGCCGCCCTGGCGGGTGGGATCCCAGAACCAGGGTTCGTGCGGACCGCCGTGTTCTTCTGCCGAGCGAGTCAGGGTCAACGGACCCATGGTCCGCGCCACCGGAAGCAGTTGCGCGCGCTGGGTCTGAATTGCCTTCATGAAGATCTGGTTTTCGAAATAAGCCGTCAACAGATTTGCCGAGCGCGCCATTTCCACCATGCGCCGCGCTTCGCGCATGTTGCGCGCGAGCGGCTTGTCGACGATGACGCCTTTCAATTTCGCCCCCGACTTTACGGCCGCAACAATTTCCTCCATGACTTCGACGCGGCAGTAGTTCGGCACGTAGATTGCGATTGCGTCGACGTTTTTGGCAAGCTCTGCGACGGTGCCGTACAAGTGCGCATCGCCGAGTTGCTGTTCGCGGCAGAATTGTGCGAGCGCCGGGGCGCCACGCCGGTTCAAAATTCCGGCGATTTCCAGGCCACGCACCTGGTGAATGGCGACCGATTGAAAACGGGCGATGAAGCCTGCACCGATGAATCCGAGTCTC
>DATMZQ010000493.1:0-2399 GCA_035573615.1 Burkholderiales bacterium
TCTTCCGTGAGCAAGGTGCCAGCCTCGACATCGCCACCGCACAGCACATAGGCGATCTTGCTGCCTATCAGAAAATCATGCTCGGATATGTAATGGCCGGCCAGCATGTTGGTCATGGCCATCTTGAACGTCGCAATGACGCTGCGTCCGGCGGCTGGAATGTTTCGGGCTCGCAAAGGAGGGCGGTAGCCGGCCTCGGCCATCGCGTCGAGTTCCGCCTTGGCGACATGCAAGACTTCAAACCGGTTCATGACGATACGGTCGCAGGACCTCAGAAAACCAAGCTCGCGAGAATGCTCTGCACTCTTGCCGACTTGCGCCGTTGCTACGTTCTGGAAGTAATTTCTCAGAAAAGGGAATACATCGCCACCTTTGGCTTCGGTCGCCGCGCGCATGGCCAGTTCTTTGCAACCGCCGCCAGCAGGCAACAAACCGACCCCGGCTTCCACCAGTCCGATGTAGCTTTCGAGCGATGCTACTGCCCGATCACAGTGCATGGTGAACTCGCAGCCGCCGCCCAAAGCCATGCCGTCGACTGCCGCAACAGTTGGAATCATGCAATAGCGCAGCGCCTGGGAAGTTGCCTGAAACTGTTCAACAACTTGCTCTACTTTTTCCAGGCGTCCAGCCATCAACGAATCGGCCACGTTCAATTTGAATGCCGCTTTTAGAATGGCCGATTGAGCGTCACGTTTGAATTTCTTCATCATGGACGCAAACGCAGTCGGCTTTTGTGCGCTCTGCCGCGCTCCGCCGCCGGACAAATTCGCGCCGACCGAAAACGGTGGTTCGGTCTGCCAGATGATCAGTCCCTTAAAATTGTGCTCCGACTCTTCGATGGCTTGCATGACGCCGTCGAGCACGTCCTCGCCGATGGCATGCATCTTGGTCTTGAAACTCAGGATGCCGATATCATCGCCGGTGGTCCACAGGCGTGTTGCATCGGTTTCAAAGACTGTCGTGCCGTATACCGAACTCTCACTTATGAGCCGATCAGGAAACGGCTGGCGGCGATACACCGGCAAGCCGGAACGTGGCTTGTAAGCGCGTTGCGCCGGACTCCAGGAACCCTGTGCCCTGTGTACACCATCGCGCTGCGGGTCAGTAGCCCAGTCCGGCAATCGGACCGCAGCCATACTTTTGCCGGCGGCGATGTCCTCCGCAATCCAGTTCGCCATCTGTTGCCATCCGGCTGCCTGCCAGAGCTCTAATGGACCTTGATTCCAGCCAAATCCCCAGCGGACCGCCAGATCCAGATCCCGTGCGTTCTCGGCAATTGCCTCGAGATGAACCGCACAGTAATGCAGCATGTCGCGGAAGGCGGACCAAATGAACTGTGCCTGCGGATGCTGGCTCGCCCGCAACTGGTTAAAGCGCTCCGCGACATTCTTGTTCTTAAGAATGGAGACAACAGACTCATCAGCTTCGCCGCCGGAAAGCCGGTACGCCTGTTGTTTCAGATCGAGGACTTGTATTTCGCGGCCCTGCTTGCGATAGATTCCTCGCCCTGTTTTCTGGCCTAGTGCTTTCTGATCCAGCAACTGCGTGAACCAGTCCGGAATCTGGTAATACTTGTGCCACGGGTCGTTGGGTAATTGCTCCTTCATCGTATTGACGACATGCGCGAGCGTATCAAGGCCAACCACGTCGGCGGTACGATAGGTCGCGCTTTTCGGCCTTCCGATCAGCGATCCGGTCAGCGCATCAACCTCGTCGAATCCCAACCCCAGCCTCTGTGTATGATGAAACGCCGCCAGGATGGAAAAGACGCCAACCCGGTTGGCGATGAAATTAGGGGTGTCTTTAGCCCGAATCACGCCCTTTCCAAGCGTCGTAACAAGGAATTCCTCGAGCCGGTCCAGAATCGCAGGATCGGTCGCGCGCCCGGCAATCAACTCTACCAAATGCATATAGCGCGGCGGGTTAAAAAAATGCACGCCGCAAAAACGCGAGCGCACATGCCCGGGCATCGCTTCGGACAGGGAATTGATGGAAAGCCCGGACGTATTGCTCGCAAATATGGCGCTTTCGCCGAGATAAGGAGCAACTTTCTCGTACAAGGTTTTTTTCCAGTCTATGCGTTCGGAAATGGCCTCGATGACCAAGTCGCAGTCCTTAAGTAGTTCCAGGTCCTGATCGTAATTTGCCGCCTGTATGTAGTCGGCACGGACGGGCACGGAGAGCGGACTGGGTTCCAGCTTTTTCAGGCTATCAAGGGCCTTGCGTACGTTGCCGTTGGGATCGCCCTCCTTCGCTGGCAATTCAAACAGGATCGCTTCCACTCCAGCGTTCACTAAGTGGGCTGCGATCTGGGAACCCATTACTCCGGCGCCAAGGACGGCGACTTTGCGGACGGCAGAATTGACTGGGCGTGCCATGTTGTCTTTAGAGTTGCAACG
>DATMZQ010000494.1:0-18620 GCA_035573615.1 Burkholderiales bacterium
TGGCGGACTCCTGGTTCGACTGGCTCGTCCCCCGCCATGGCCTGAACACTGGTCATAGCGCACGCAACACTTAGAAAACAAAGGATTGATCTCATCAAGCGCCTGAAACCTCTATTTTTTTAATTCAATTCGCAGTTCGGCCTTGGTTTTAAAGGCCTTTATCCGGTCACTGCCCGGTTTTTCGAGACGGTATGCAACATATCAAAAATCAAGGAGTAAGGAAAGACTTTAGAAAAGCTGTTTAACTTTATCGCCGTGAGCATTCATTAACGACATGTTTATAGCTAACCCCCCATGCAAACAGCGAGCCACCCGCACTATGAGCCTCGCACCGCGATTCCGTTCTCGAGCGCGTGCAATTCGCTAACCCGTTCCTCTTGTTGCTGTAGCGTCCACATGTGCTCGTAGGTACCCGCCCGGGCGAGTAGTTCTCTGTGCGTCCCGCGTTCAACGATGCGCCCTGACTCCATGACCAGAATTTGATCGGCATCCACTATGGTTGAAAGGCGGTGGGCAATCGTCAATGTGGTGCGGCTTATCGCAATGCGTCGAAGCTCTGTCTGAATCGCTTTTTCAGACTTGGAATCAAGCGCCGATGTCGCTTCATCAAATATCAGGATTTTCGGGTTCTTTAGTAAAGCGCGTGCAATAGCGACTCGCTGCTTTTCACCGCCAGAAAGTTTAAGGCCGCGCTCGCCGACCATGGTCTCGTATCCGTCTGGCAGGGAGCTGATCAGCTCGTGAATGTGTGCTGAACGAGCTGCTTCGACAACTTGCTCGCGTGTTGCATGCGTGTCCCCGTACGCTATGTTGTAGTAAATAGTGTCGTTGAACAGCACTGTATCTTGAGGAACAATTCCGATCGCTGCGCGCAAGCTGGTTTGCTTGAGATTCCTGAGGTCTATGCCGTTGATCGTTATCCTGCCCCCGGTAACATCGTAGAAACGGAACAGCAGTCTAGCGAGAGTGGATTTGCCCGAACCACTCGCTCCCACGACAGCCACTGTCTGTCCTGCTGGAATCTCAAAGCTGACATCGTGCAAGATCGTCCGGCGTTCTTCATAACTGAAGTTCACTTTGTCGAATCGCACGGTCGGCAAGCGATCCGGGAGAGCTACTGCATCTGGTAAATCCTGGACTTCCCGATTTTCCGCAAGCAGACGGAACATCTTGTCCATATCAACCAAGGATTGCTTGATTTCGCGATAGACCATACCCAGGAAATTTAGCGGTATGTAGAGCTGAATCAACAGGCCGTTGACCAGCACGAGGTCGCCTAGCGTCAGTTTCTGGGCCACTACGCCCTGTGCCGCGAGGATCATGAGCGCTGTCACGGCCACGGCGATGACCAGACTTTGTCCGATATTCAGGGCGCCGAGCGACGCCTCATTCTTGACATCGGCCGCCTCGTATTTTTGAAGGCTTTCGTCATAGCGCTTAGCTTCGAATTCCTCATTGTTGAAGTACTTCACCGTCTCATAATTCAGGAGGCTGTCTATGGCGCGGGTATTGGCTTTGGCGTCGAGTTCATTGGCGCGACGCCGGATTTCCATGCGCCACTCGGTCACAAAAACCGTGAATCCCAGATACACGACTACTGCACCCATGGTAATTGCCATGAAGCGCCAGTCGAATTTGGCCAGCAGCACGAACGCAACCAGGCTGAATTCGATGACTACCGGAATAATTGAGAACAACATGTAACTCAGCAGCGTAGAGATGCCGCGAGTGCCGCGCTCAATATCTCGCGACACGCCGCCGGTCTGGCGATCCAGATGAAAGCGCAAACTCAAACTGTGGAGATGACGAAAAACCTGCAACGCCACCCGACGGATTGCGCGCTTGGCAACTCGCACGAACACAATATCCCGCAGCTCGGCGAACAGCGTTGTGGACAGTCGCAGCAACCCATAGATCGCCAGCAGCGCGAACGGCAATGCAAGCACGGCCTGTTTCGCATCCAGCGAATCGATGATTTCCTTCATGATCAGCGGCACACCGACGTTTGCCAATTTCGCTGCGGTCAGGCAGAGCAGCGCCGTGGCCACCCGTCCTTTGTATTCCATCAGATACGGCAGCAGCGTGCGAATGGTTCGCCAGTCATTACGGCGCCATGCCGCAGCTACGGGAACGCGCACGAAAGCGGAAGGTTTTGTCAAAGCGTCTTGCAACAATAAAAATAGATCAATGTAGAAGTGTAATCGGTCTCGCAGATCTGCGACGGCTGAAATCCGTCGTGGTGTCGCGACGCGCCAGCCTTTCGGAGTTTTCTATGATCCCTCGCAGCTGATTCAATCATCGGGCTGCCAATGCTGTTATATTGTTGCGCCAATTTCCCACGCTGGAATGGATTCGATTATGGGCGCCTTTGTTCGGTGGTTGCTTGGTTTGCTGGTGGTGGCTGCGTTGCTGCTGGCTGCATACACCTGGACGGTATTGCACTGGAGTTATTCCGCTGGCGAGCGTGCAGGGTACGTGCAAAAACTATCGAAGAAGGGATGGATTTGCAAAACCTGGGAAGGGGAACTGGCATTGGTTACCATGCCCGGCACGGTCGGCGAAAAGTTTTATTTCAGCGTGCGCGATGATGCCATGGCGCAACAGATCAACCGTTCTCTCGGTCGGCGCGTTTCGCTGAACTATGAAGAACACGTCGGACTGCCATCCACCTGCTTTGGAGAGACCGGACACTTCATCACCGGTGTCAATCTCATCGATGATCCAGCTCAACTGACCCCGGCGCCGTCGCACGTCACGCCACCGAATCCGCCGCCCGCCTCTGCTCCGAAACAGTAGCAAGCTCTTACGCTCCTTTTAACTCATGCTGCCATCCAGCATAAGGGTAATCGTACGGGACTGGCTCAATGCCAACCATATTGTGCTGATGGGGCGAGAAAGCAACGTTCTCATTGACAGCGGTTACAGTCGCGACAAGGCTCTAACGCTGGCCAGGGTCGATGAGGTGCTCGCTGGACAACCGCTTCACTGGCTGATCAATACTCATTGCCACTCGGACCATATGGGCGGTAACGCCGCGATGCGGGCCGCAACGGGATGCGGCATCAGCGTTCCTCGCGATGAGGCGCCGCTTATCCAGGCATGGGATGACCGGGCTTTGTGGTTGTCCTATGCCGATCAGCGCTGCGATCGTTTTTCTTTCGACACCACTATCGCCCCAGGCGAGATTGTTGAATGGGGAAACTTGCAGTGGCGTGCCATCGCAGCACCCGGCCATGACATGGCAGCGTTGATGTTTTTCTGCGAAGAGGCCGGCATACTGATTTCCGGAGACGCGCTTTGGCAGCGTGGCTTTGGGATAGTGCTACCCGGGCCGGATCGCATGCTTCGGCTCTCGGCAACCCGCTCAACTTTAGAAACGATCGCAAATTTGCGCATCCGCCTGGTGATCCCCGGGCATGGGCAACCGTTTACCGATATCGGTCCGGCGCTGGAGCGTAGTTTTCAGCGTCTGGCCGCTTTTGAGCGCGACGAATCGCGCATGGTGCGCCATGTGCTGAAAGTCATGTTCGTCTTTTCGCTCATTGACCACCGCAGCATGGCTGCTGCCGGTCTGGACGCTTATCTCGCATCAGTTCCGCTTTACGCTGAGTTCAATCGACAATACCTGCAATTGGACAGCATCGCCCTCACTGAACTGATCGTTGGTGACCTTGAGCGGACTGGCGCAGTACGCAGGCAGGATGGGTTTCTCTTTGCGGCGTGAATGGCCCCGCCCCTGCATGCGCCGCGAACCAGTTCTCAAACCTTCCGAACCAGCCTGGCAGACAAAGCAATGTGATCGGATACCTTGGACCAGGCAGGGCCGTGATGCGCTTGTGCAAGCTCGATAGAGAATCCCCGCACATAAATACGGTCTAGATGCAGCATCGGAAGTATTGCGGGGTAACTGCGGGCGGGGCGCCCGGACGTGGTCTCAAATACTTCCTCAACTTCCAGCGATTTCACTAGTGCGTCGCTTGCATAGCGGCGCCAATCATTGAAATCACCCGCGATTACCAGTGGCGCATCCGCCGGCACAAGCTGCTCAATACGATTTTTGATCAGCGAAATTTGTTTTTTGCGCCAATGTCCGAGCAGGCCAAGATGCACGTTGACGCAATGTAATGAATGCCGCCAACCTGGAATTGCCATTTCACAGTGCAGAAGACCGCGACTTTCGCTGTCATGCATGGAAATATCAATATTATCCCAACGCGATATTGGATATTTGCTCAGAATGGCATTGCCATGGTGCCCATGGTCGTACACCGCGTTCTTGCCATATGCAAAATCTTTCCAGATCGAATCAGCCAGAAATTCATGTTGTGGTGCCAATGGCCAGTTGCTATGGCGCACGGAATTCGTCTCGTGGGCACCTTGCACCTCCTGCAGGAATACGACATCTGCGCCGATCCCACGTAGCCTTTCTCGGAGATCGTGTACAGACATTCGCCGCTTGAATTGCGAAAACCCTTTGTGAATGTTGTACGTGACAACCTGAAGTTTTTCCATTTCTCGTTCTTTTTTGTCAGCAGGCGATCAGTCAGTCCGTTATTTCTTGCCTGGCACCGAATCACCACGACGCCTCTTTTCAATTTCATGGACCATCGCGGCAAAGCGTTTTTCCAGAGTACTGCGCACCAACAGCGTGCCAAAGAATGGCGGGAAATCAAAATCCGGCGTAAAACTGCCTTCATAGCGCAACTGCATGCCCTTACCCTGGGCTTCGAGACGATAGATGCCCTGCATCTGCCTGAAATTTCCCGCTATTGCCGTGGATACGACGCGACTACGAGGAAATTCCGTGATGGCTAATCGTACACGCATGGGGAATTTAAAAAAAAGCAGGTGGGCTTCGCCGCTTTGATCGAGTACAACGTTGGAGCCATTACGCGATACAACCTTGCTTTCTTGCAGCCCCGGTACGAATTCGGTAAGGCGCTCATAATCGGTCAGCACTTTCCATGCCTCGGCCACATCAACCTGGATCACTGCCGTTGCCTGAACTTCGAAGGTATCGCCGTGGCGCGTCGTATTGACATGAATTTCGGCAGCCGTGCCGGGCGCTGATAACGCACACGAAAACAAAGAAATTACGCAAACTATCAACCGGCGGCCCTGGCGGGCCAGCAGTACACCAGCGTGGAGAAGCTTCTCCGTCAAGACACCGAGAGCATCCGTTCCAGCGCCAGGCGTGCAAGTTCCGCATCGCGTTCCGGTACCTTAATCTGGTTGACAACTTTCCCTTGCGCCAGATTTTCCAGCGTCCATGCCAGATGCTGCGGATCGATACGCGCCATGGTAGAGCACATGCACACAAGAGGCGCCATGAACTGGATATGCTTGCCTTGGGGCTTGAATTCCTCGGCGATGCGATTGACCAGATTGAGCTCGGTGCCGACCAGCCAACGAGTATTGGCCGGGGCCGCGGCTATGGTCCTGATGATAGTCTCTGTCGACCCAACGTAGTCTGACAGCTTGCAGACCTCGAACTTGCATTCCGGGTGTGAAATTACGATGCCTTCCGGATGCAGGTTGCGAAATTTTAGAATGTGCTGCGGCTGAAACATCTGGTGCACCGAACAGTGCCCCTTCCACAGCAGGATTTTGGCGTCCCTGATCTGTTCCATTGTGAGCCCGCCCATCGGCTCATCCGGATCCCATATCGGCATTTGCTCCAGTGGAATGCCCATCTGGTGCCCACTCCACCGGCCCAGGTGTTGATCGGGAAAGAACAGCACTTTCTGACGGCGTTTGAAAGACCAATCGAGAACCTTACCGGCATTGGATGAAGTGCAAACGATGCCCCCATGCTCACCGCAAAAAGCCTTGAGATCGGCCGCTGAATTAATGTAGGTAACCGGAGTTACGGTTTGCTCCGGATCGACCGCATCCGACAATTCGCGCCATGCCCGCTCTACCTTCGGCAGGCTTGCCATGTCGGCCATGGAACAACCGGCCGCCATATCGGGCAGCACGACTATTTGGCCTTGTCTTCCCAGAATGTCGGCAACTTCCGCCATGAAATGCACGCCGCAAAACACGACATAATCTGCCTTGGTATTTCCGGACAGTTTCGACAAGCGCAGTGAGTCGCCGGTCAGATCGGCATGCTTGTAGACGTCTGCTCGCTGGTAGTGGTGACCAAGAATCACGACTCGGCCGCCAAGCGTTTTTTTGGCTGCAACAATGCGTGCCTCGCAGTCGTCATTCTGCAGCTGGCTGTAGCGGCTAAAGTCAATTGCGGTAGCGGCCATGTCCCTGTTCTCTCAATCGCCAAAAACAACTCGGAAAACCATACCACAATGAGACAAAATCCGATGCAAAACGTTGCATCAGCGGAGCGCGTCCGCTAGCTCCGGAAGCGCCCGGAGCACCTTTGCATTGCTCCATGAAAAAACCTTCTCCGCCGCCCGGTCATAAGGCAACCAGAGGAAGGCAACATGTTCCCGGGGCGACAATCTTGCCGGCACCGCTTCCGGCAAGCGCAATCCGAAAACATGTTCGGTATTGGTCACAATTCCCGGGGCGTAGCGCCAGCGCCATTCCGGATAAATTTCGAATTCATTTGTCAGTCTCCAGTCGGACAGCACGCCGTCGCGCGCATCGAGCCCCGTTTCCTCGAAGACTTCGCGTATCGCAGTCTCTGTCAGGCTCTCGCCTTCGTCCTGGCTACCCGTAACTGACTGCCAGAATCCCGGGCGGTCCGCGCGCTCAATAAGCAACACCTGCAAGTCCGGCGTGTAAATGACTACCAGCACAGAAACCGGAATCTTGAATTTCACGTTCCTCGCTTTTATAGCCCGTATGTTGGACTTGACCTAGACAACCTTCGGTGCGTCGCTCTGTCGCAACCGGATATGCAATTCACGCAGCTGCTTCTCGTCCACCGCGCTTGGCGCCTTACACATCAGGTCCTGAGCCCGTTGGGTTTTCGGAAAAGCAATCACGTCGCGTATAGAGTCTGCCCCGGCCATCATGGTTACGATGCGATCGAGGCCAAAGGCCAATCCGCCATGCGGTGGCGCGCCAAATTGAAGGGCGTCGAGCAGAAATCCGAACTTTTGCCTGGCCTCATCGGGCCCGATATTCAGCGCACTGAACACCTTTGACTGGATCTCCTGTCGATGAATGCGGACCGATCCACCGCCGATCTCCCAACCGTTGAGCACCATGTCATAGGCCTTGGCAAGGGCTTTGCCGGGCTCGCTATCGAGCAAGCCGTCATGACCATCCATGGGACTCGTGAACGGATGATGCAAGGCTTCCCAGCGTTTTTCGTCTTCATTCCAGTCGAACATCGGAAAGTCGACCACCCACAATGGACGCCATGCTTTGTCCGCATAACCCTTTTCGTGTCCGATTTTCACCCGTAACGCACCGAGCGCATCGTTGACTACCTTGGCTTTGTCCGCACCAAAGAAAATCAGATCGCCATCTTTTGCGCCAGAACGCTCAATGATGGTATTCAGTGCCTCGTCCGAAAGATTTTTGACGATCGGCGACTGAAGGCCTTCCCGGCCTTTGGCTGCCTCATTGATCTTGATGTACGCCAGGCCTCTGGCACCGTAGATCGCCACGAATTCGGTATAGCTATCGATCTCCCCCCGCGTCAGCGCGCCTCCGCCTGGGATCAACAAACCCGCGACCCGGCCGTTCGCCGCATTGGCAACTGCGGAGAACACCTTGAAATCGACCGTTTTCATCGCATCAGTCAGTTCAGTCAATTGCAGCGGCACGCGCAAATCGGGTTTGTCCGACCCATACTTAAGCATGGCCTCAGCAAAAGTAATACGCGGAAACGGATCCGGCAGTTCGATTTGCAAAACGTCCCTGAAGACGCTGCGGATCATGGCTTCCATCAAATCCGTAATTTCCGCCACGCCGAGGAATGAAGTTTCGATATCGATCTGCGTAAATTCTGGTTGTCGGTCTGCGCGCAGGTCTTCATCGCGGAAACATTTGGTGATCTGGTAATAGCGGTCAAAGCCGGCCACCATCAGCAACTGCTTGAACAATTGCGGTGACTGGGGCAACGCGAAGAACTCGCCCGCATGCACCCTGCTCGGCACAAGATAGTCGCGAGCGCCCTCCGGGGTGGACTTGGTCAGCATTGGGGTTTCGATGTCGATGAAACCCTGACCGTCGAGAAAACGCCGCACCGCCATGGCGACCTTGTAGCGCAACCGCAAATTTTTTTGCATTTGCGGTCTGCGCAGATCGAGGTAACGATATTCGAGCCGCACCATTTCGGAAAGATTTTCATCGTCCATCTGGAATGGTGGGGTGGCCGAGGTATTGAGAATCTCAATGGATCCTGCTAGTACCTCGACTTCTCCCGAGACGAGGTTCGGGTTCACGGTCCCCGCAGGCCGTGGACGTACCAGTCCGGTTACTGCGACCACGAACTCGTTACGTATCTTTTCGGCGATCGCAAAAGTTTTGGCGTTATCCGGGTCGCACACGATCTGAACCAGACCTTCGCGGTCCCGCAGGTCGATAAAGATCACTCCTCCATGATCGCGCCGACGATGTACCCAGCCGTAAAGGCTTACTGTCTGACCAAGATGTCGGGAGCAGACCAGCCCACTATATTCAGTGCGCATAAATTGGGATTTGAAGATACGTTCGTTTGAAGATGTTGCTGAAGAAGACCGATTACGGCCGGCGAACGTTGGCTGCTCGAGGCTCCGGAGCCACTACACCCATTGAGATGATGTACTTCAATGCCTCGTCCACATTCATATCGAGCTCAATCACATCGGCTTTCGGCATCATCAAAAAAAACCCGGACGTTGGATTAGGCGTGGTGGGAACATAGACGCTCAAATATTCCCCGGTCAGATGATTGGCCACATCACCACCCGGCTGCCCCGTCAAAAAAGCAATGGTCCATGAACCCTGACGCGGATATTGAACCAGCAGTGCCTTGCGAAACGCCAGGCCGGAAGATGAAAACAGCGTATCCGAAACCTGCTTGACGCTGGAATAAAGTGATTTAACAACCGGAATCCGGCTTAACAGCGATTCCCACACCCTGACCATGCGCTGGCCAATGATGTTCGCGCCGAATACGCCAGTCAGGATGACAACGCCCAAGGTCAGCAGCACGCCTAATCCTGGAATATTGAATCCGAGCCACTCGCGGGGCTGCCAGTCGTCCGGTAGCAGAAGCAGCGACTGGTCCAGCGTTCCCACCAGGATGCTAAGTACCCACACCGTGATGACTAGTGGAACCCAGATCAATAAACCCGTGATGAGATATTTCTTCAATTGCAGTCCTGATGTTATCCGACAACAAGGGGTACGCAACTTATGCGGTTGCACCCTGTTTTACGCGAGTGAGCAATATTACTGAACAGTGCTCGCTCCGGTGCTGCCGGCAGCTGGTTCCGATTTGGTTCCTTCTTTAGCCGTTTCGCCGCCGGTCGTTGCTTTACCGGCCTCCGATGTCTTGCCGTCGGTCGTCGCTTTACCGGCCTCTTCAGTCTTGCCGTCAGCCGTAGCCTTTCCGTCCTGGTTT
This sequence comes from Burkholderiales bacterium, assembly GCA_035573615.1. Lineage (GTDB taxonomy): Bacteria > Pseudomonadota > Gammaproteobacteria > Burkholderiales > JACQAP01 > JACQAP01. The sequence continues at coordinate 9,524 of DATMZQ010000494.1, forward strand.
TCCTTGTCCTTGCCGGCTTTGGCGGCCCCGCCCTTGAAGTCGGTCGCGTACCAGCCGCTTCCTTTCAATTGAAATCCCGCGGCACTAATTAGCTTGCTTAACGCTGCTTTCCCACATGCGGGACACTCGCGCAGAGGCGGGTCAGATAGTTTTTGCAGGACTTCCTTCTTATGTCCGCAATGGGTGCACTTGTATTCGTAAATGGGCATGTTATCTCTCACAAAAACAAAGGAAATTATACCGTATCGAACCCGCAAGGACGCCGAGATGGAAGTTCGGAATTGCCTGCTCAAGCCATTTGCCATCGATCGGGTGGCTATAATCAGCGCACCAAAGTCTTCTAGTGACCAATGAGTAGTCAACGTCCGTTCTGGCCTTACCCCCGCATCATTGCCCATCGCGCCGGTGGCGTGCTTGCACCGGAAAATACGCTGGCCGGTATTCGAATGGCACGCAATTTCGGATACAGCGGTGTGGAATTCGATGTCAAGTTGAGTGCGGATGGCGTTGCGGTACTGATCCACGATGACAGCTTGGACCGTACGACCAACGGAGCCGGCTTGGTGGAAGAGGCGAGTTATCAGGATATCGTCAAGCTTGACGCCGGTAGCTGGTTTGGCAACGAATTCAGCGGCGAACCTGTGCCCAGTTTCGCAGCAGCATCGGCCCTCTGCCGCCAAAACGGCATCTGGGCCAACATCGAAATCAAGCCCAGCCCTGGTCGCGAACGCGAGACAGGCGATGTGGTTGCCCGCATGACGAAATTACTCTGGGGCGGCGCGCATCCGGCCCCGCTGCTGTCGTCATTCTCTGCTCTGGCTTTGGAAGCCGCAGCGGTGGAATCGCCGGACTTGCCTCGCGCTCTTTTGGTCGTCGAAACCCCGACTAACTGGCTTGCACAGCTGGACAGGCTGCAGTGCGTTGCCCTGCACGTAAGCCATCGCCATGTCGACAAGCAATTAGTAAACGCCGTTCACGAATCCGGACGAGGCGTGCTGACCTATACGGTCAACGATTCGGAGACAGCACTCAGTTTGCTGGAATGCGGCGTCGATGCGCTGGTGACAGACCAGCTGGATACCATTCCGCCCGGTTTTGCCTGACTTCTCTGTCGTGCACCTTGCTCGTGAAGTGCTCTTAATCGGTCGCTATGCCGCGGAACGTACCACTTCCTGCGATTCAAACTGTGTCATCAACTCGGCCTGTTTCGCGGAAGCAATAGTCCGGCTGCGTTCCTTGACATGCCCGTAACCGCGGATGTCCTCCGGAATCGATGCGATTTTGACAGCCAGGGCATGATTACCACTGCTCAATTTGCCAATGAGCTGTTCTATCGTTGCCTCGTATTCGACTATCAAGCGGCGTTCCATGCGACGCTCGTGGGTATAGCCAAAAATGTCAAACGGAGTGCCGCGCAGACGCCGCAGCCTGGACAACAGTTTGAATGCCAGAAATACCCAGCTGCCGTATTCCGCCTTCCGCAACTCGCCGGAAACTGGATCACGCTTCGCAATCAGCGGCGGCGCCAGATGAAAATGAAGCTTGTAGTCGCCTTCGAATTGGGCTTTGATGTTCTGCATAAACGCAGGATCCGCGTACAAGCGCGCCACCTCGTACTCGTCCTTATACGCGAGCAGCTTGAAGTAATAATGCGCGACCGCTTCAGCCAGCCCGGTAAGGCCCTTGGTCCGCGACAACTCCGCCTGGCGAACCCGTTCCACCAGTTTGCGGTACTTCTCGGCGTACTGCGCATCTTGATAATTCGTGAGGAACGCGACCCGACGGGCAATTAGTTCCTCAACTGTCTGCGACAACGGCATTGCTGGCGAAGCCGGCGTTTTCGGTGCGATGAGCCGCTCTATCGCAGGCAGGTCGACCGCCGCGCGGCGACCCCAAAGAAAAGCGGCCTGGTTCATCTTTACTGCCGCGCCATTCAATTCGATGGCCTTGTTGATCGCCTCCGAAGAAACCGGCACCAATCCGCGCTGAAAGGCATAGCCCAGCATCAGAAGATTGGTGGCAATCGAATCTCCAAGCAGCGCGGTGGCAATACGCGTTGCATCCACGAATTCGGCATTCTGGTCGCCTACGCCCTTTATTATGGTTCGCTTCAGTGACTGGCCGGGAAACAGCATGTTCGCATTGCGGGTGAACTCTCCAGTCATCTGCTGATGCGTATTGACGACCACGCGCGTGCCCTCTCGCGTGGTGTCCATCGTTTTCTGGCTCGCCGAGACAACGAAATCGCAACCCAGCACCAGATTTGCCCCGCCCGAACCGAGACGCACCGTCTTGATGTCTTCAGGGCGTGTGGCGATCTGCAGGTGACTCCAGACAGCACCCCCTTTTTGTGCAAGTCCCGCCATGTCCAGCGCGCCGAATCCCTTGTTCTCGAGATGCGCCGCCATGCCGAGGATTGCGCCGATCGTCACGACACCGGTACCGCCTACCCCGGTAACCATGATGCCGTACGGCTGTTGCAGCGCTGGCAGGCGGGGTTCAGGAACGGCTGCGAACAACGCTTCAACGTTCTGCCCGGCTGGCGCGCTCTGGCCCTTGCGTACGCCCCCGCCATGCACGGTGACGAAACTGGGACAAAACCCTTTCACGCAGGAAAAATCCTTGTTGCAGGCCGACTGGTCGATCATGCGTTTGCGGCCGAATTCAGTTTCCAGCGGCAGCACGGATACGCAATTCGATTTGACCCCGCAGTCGCCGCAACCCTCGCATACCAGATCATTGATGAAGGCGCGCTTCGCAGGATCGGGATACTGATTGCGCTTGCGGCGGCGACGCTTTTCAGCAGCACAAGTCTGGTCATAGATGATGACCGACAGACCTGGAATCTCGCGGAATTCGCGCTGCACTTGATCGTAGTCGTCTCGATGATGAATGGTCACGCCCGGCGCCCACTCCGCAGTGGACGAATATTTTTCCGGCTCATCGGTCACGACTGCAATTTTTTTTGCGCCTTCCCCATGCACCTGCAGCGTGATTTGCGGCACCGTGAGGGGCCCGTCGACATGCTGGCCCCCGGTCATTGCGACCGCATCGTTGTAGAGAATCTTGTATGTGACATTGACACCGGATGCGGCCGCGGCACGAACCGCAAGCAAGCCGGAATGGTAGTAGGTGCCATCGCCGATGTTCTGGAACATGTGCGGCGTCTTGACAAACGGCGCTTCACCGACCCAGCTGGCGCCCTCGCCGCCCATCTGGGTATATCCGGCGGTACTGCGGTCCATGAACTGTGCCATGAAATGACAGCCAATTCCGGCCAGCGCGCGGGAGCCCTCTGGCACTCGCGTACCGGTACTATGCGGGCAGCCGGAACAGAAATACGGCGTGCGGTCCATTGCCGGCTTGTCCAATACGCGCGCTTGCAATCTTTCCTGTTCAGCGACGCGTGCGGCAAGCTGTGCATCGTTTACCCGCGCCAGCAGGCGGCGTCCTATGGCAACCGCAATCTCGTTGGGATCAAGCGCCGCGTTGGAACGGAACAGGATCTTGCCGGCTTCATCGAGCTTGCCGACTATTTGCGGCGCACCCGGCTTGCCGTACAGAATTTCCTTCAGCTGCGGCTCTACCAATCCGCGCTTTTCTTCCACGACAATGATCTTATCAAGTCCTTGTGCGAAGTTCGTCGCCTTGCTCGGCTCGAGGGGCCATGTCATGCCGATCTTGTACACGCGCAGGCCCAGTCGGGCCGCTTCCGCTTCGTCAATGCCAAGGTACTGCAACGCCTGGCGCACATCCATGTACGACTTGCCGCAGGTTGCGATGCCAAGCTTGGCATTCGGAGAATCCATGACAATCTGGTCCAGCCCGTTGCTCAAAGCGAACGCCTTCGCGGCCTCAAGCTTGTACGTGTGCAGCCGCGCCTCCTGTTCGAGCGGCGCATCCGGCCAGCGGATATTGAGTCCTCCTTCTGGCAGCTTGAAATCGGTCGGGAGAGCAATGCGCACGCGTGCCGGATCCACATTGACTGAAGCGCTCGCATCGATCGTGTCTTTCATGCATTTAAGACCGACCCAGCAGCCCGAATAACGGGACAGCGCCCAGCCGTACAGACCGTAATCGAGCAGTTCCTGCACGCCGGCGGGATTCAGGATCGGCATCATTGCATCTACCATTGCAAATTCGCTCTGGTGTGCCGTCGTGGAAGACTCGCAGGTATGGTCATCACCCATGAGACAAACTACCCCGCCGAGCGCCGCAGAGCCCGCCAGATTGCCGTGGCGAAAAGCATCTCCGGTCCTATCAACACCCGGCCCCTTGCCGTACCACATGGCATATACGCCGTCATACTTGTTGTCCCCGTCGATGTGGGCCTGCTGCGTACCCCAACATGCCGTTGCCGCCAAATCTTCGTTAACGCCTGGCTGAAAGACGATGTTGTGCGCAGCGAGGTGCTTGGCTGCAGCCCACAGCTGCTGGTCCAATCCGCCAAGCGGCGAACCGCGATAGCCGGAGATGTAACACCCGGTTGTGATGCCCGCTGCACGGTCGCGCAGGTGCTGCATGATCGGCAAGCGCACCAGCGCCTGGGTGCCAGTCAGGAAGACACGGCCCGATTGCAGGGTGTATTTGTCGTCGAGCGTGACGCTGGACAAGGTCATGGCATTGCTTTCTTTAAAAATTCCAGACTACTGATACAGATCGGCCATCTTCCGCGGCATTCGATGACTGTTCAATATCCTTAGTATCACTGCGCGCACCAGAATTCCCTCGGCGAGGGCCGGTAGCCTGGCAAGACAACCAGTTCAAAATGGGATGTCGTCTTCCAGATCCTCGAACCCACTGCCCTTGCTCGCTGCTGCCGCAGGCGCTTTTTTTGCGGGGGCAGCCGTGGAACGGGAGGGTACTTCTTCCTCCGACGGTGGCATCCGTTCCGAACCGCCAGAACGTGAACCAAGCATTTGCATGCGGTCCGCACGGATTTCCGTCGTGTAGCGTTCCTGGCCTTCCTTGTCGGTCCATTTGCGCGTCTGCAGCTTGCCTTCAATGTAGACTTGCGAGCCCTTTTTCAAGTATTCGCCGGCAATTTCGGCAGTTTTGCCAAACATGGCCACCCGATGCCATTCCGTCTGTTCCTGTTTCTCGCCGCCCTTGTCTTTCCACGTTTCAGTGGTCGCAATGGTGATATTGGCCACCGCGTCGCCGCTGGGCATGTAGCGCACCTCGGGATCACGCCCGAGATTGCCGATCAGGATCACTTTATTTACCGAAGCCATCGCTCAAGTCTCCCCTGCCAGTAGTTTGATGACATTTTGTTCGTCGAAGCTCTTACTGTCCACTTTAAGGTATGCCACTCCGTCGCCGCCGAGGTTCACTTCACGCACGCCTGGCAGCCCAGACAGGCCGTGCACCAGTCCGGAGACCATCTGCTCATCGGCACGGGGCAGCTGATACCAGCGTGTCTCGAAATTCCGCGGCACCCGCATACCGAAAGCCAGCAACAACCAGATGACCGCCAGTGTGCCGCAAAAACCGAATACGGCCGGTGCACCGAAATGCTGAGACAGCCAGCCGCCGCACGCGGCGCCCACAAATGTGCCGATAAATTGCACTGAGCTGTAGACGCCTATGGCCGTGCCCTTCGCACCGGCAGGAGCAAGCTTGGAGATCATAGATGGCAGCGTTGCCTCCAGCAAATTGAAGGCCGCGAAGAAAAACAGCAGACCAATCACAAGCGGGAACAGGTCTTGACCCGCGAGCATCAATAAGGCAAGCGCACCAATCAGTACCGCTACGGCAGAGATGAATACCGGCTTTTGCAGCGATTTACGCTCGGCGAGCAGCATTGCCGGGAACATCATCACGATTGATCCCACCATGACAGGCAGATAGACATGCCAATGACTGCCAGAAGGCAGATGCGCCTGCAGCGCGAATGGCACCACCACGAACAGAGCCATCAGGGTTCCGTGCAGTGCGAATATGCCGTAGTTGAGCCGCAGCAGCTGCGTGTCACGCAAGACGGATTGGAGCGATGCCTGGGGAGCAGATATTTTCAGCGTTGAAATTTGCGCGGGTTCCGGCACCACCATGCGCACGACGAACAGCGCCACAATGGCCAGAAAGCCGGTTAACGCAAATATCCCCGAGACACCGATAAAGCGATCCAGCACCGGGCCCGCGGCCATCGATAGCGCGAACGCTGCCCCAATTGTCATGCCAATGATCGCCATGGCTTTGGTGCGTTGGTCTTCCCGCGTTAAATCCGCAGCCAGTGCGATCACGGCAGCGGAAATGGCGCCAGCGCCCTGGATGATTCGACCCACGATGATCAACTGTATGTCGTGTGCGAGCGCGGCGATGAAGCTACCCGCTGCGAAAATCAGCAAGCCAAGGTAGATCGTGCGTTTGCGCCCCCAGTGGTCAGACAACCAGCCGAAAGGCACTTGCAGACAGGCCTGCGTGAGCCCGTAGGCTCCGAGCGCGATTCCAACCATCGTATGGCTGCTGCCGCCGGGAAGCTTCGCGGCGTAAAGCGCGAACACGGGCAGGATGATAAACATGCCCAGCATGCGCAGTCCAAAAATGCCGGCCAGACCAAAGCTGGCGCGCAACTCGCGGTGCGTCATGCGGTCTGATGCAGGCATTCTGGACTGTGCTGAAACAGCGGTTGGGAAACGCTTTTGAAGTGCAGTATATTAGCAGGTTGACCAAATACTCATTCATCGAATGGATTTCATTCGCGTGCGCGGCGCACGCACGCACAATCTGAAGAACATCAATCTCGATCTGCCACGCAACCGGTTAATCGTGATTACTGGCTTGTCGGGTTCAGGCAAGTCCTCGCTTGCTTTCGATACGCTGTACGCGGAAGGCCAACGCCGCTATGTCGAATCGCTGTCGGCTTACGCGAGACAGTTTCTGCAGCTGATGGAAAAGCCGGACGTGGATTTGATCGAAGGTCTCTCACCGGCCATTTCGATTGAACAGAAAGCCACCAGCCATAATCCCCGCTCCACGGTTGGCACCGTCACAGAGATCCACGATTACCTTCGCCTGCTGTATGCCCGCGTTGGGGAACCTCACTGCCCCGATCATGGCGAGCCGTTGTCGGCACAAAGCGTTTCGCAGATGGTGGACCACGTGCTGCAGCTTCCGGAAGAATCGCGGCTCATGATTCTTGCGCCGCTGGTGGTGGACCGCAAAGGTGAAAATGTGGACCTGTTCGAGGAGCTGCGCGCTCAGGGCTTTGTGCGGGTTCGCGTCGACGGGAAAGTTTGCGATCTCGACAGTGTGCCGAAACTTTCCAAGACCAGGAAGCACACCGTCGAAATTGTCATCGATCGGCTTAAAGTGCGCGCTGACATGCAACAGCGCCTCGCCGAATCGTTCGAGACAGCACTGCGCCACGCCGACGGGCGCGCATTGGCGGTGGAAATGGATAACGGGCAGGAACATCTGTTTTCCTCAAGATTTGCGTGCCCGATTTGCAGCTACTCGCTGTCTGAACTCGAGCCGCGACTGTTTTCGTTCAACAACCCGATGGGGGCTTGCCCGCGCTGCGATGGCCTGGGACAAATCACTTTTTTCGACCCGAAACGCGTTGTTGCATTTCCACATATGTCGCTGGCTGCTGGCGCAATCAGAGGCTGGGACAAGCGCAATCAGTTCTACTTCGAAATGATCGGCAGCCTTGCGCGGCAGTACGGTTTCGACATTGACACGCCTTTCGAAGAACTGTCCGAGGACGTACGCAAGTTGATTCTGTATGGCACCGGCCGCGACAGGGTGCGCTTCATGTATGTCGGCGAGCGCGGCAACAAATATCATCGCGAGCATCCGTTTGAAGGTATTTTGCCGACACTGGAAAGGCGATATAAGGAAACCGATTCGGCCGCCGTACGCGAAGAGCTGACCAAATATGTCGCGAGCCAGCCATGTCCCGACTGCAAGGGCACCCGGCTGCGGCGGGAGGCGCGCAATGTATTCGTTGCCGGCAAGGCGATCTTCGAAATCAGCGCATTGCCGCTGAAACTGACTCAGCAGTTTTTTCAGCAGGTTAAATTGTCCGGCGCGAAGCTCGCAATTTCGGAAAAGATCGTGCAGGAGATAGGCAAGCGGCTGCAATTCCTGATTAACGTCGGCCTGGACTATCTTGCGCTTGACCGCGCAGCGGACACGCTTTCCGGCGGCGAGTCGCAGCGTATCCGGTTGGCCTCGCAGATTGGCTCGGGGCTGACGGGTGTGATGTACGTGCTCGATGAGCCTTCGATCGGTCTTCACCAGCGAGACAACGATCGTTTGCTGCAAACCCTGCAGGATTTAAGAGACCTCGGCAATTCGGTCATTGTGGTTGAACATGATGCCGATGCCATCCGCAGTGCCGATTTTGTCGTCGACATGGGCCCGGGTGCCGGCGTGCACGGCGGGCGCATTGTCGCTGAAGGAACGCCAGCTCATATCGCGGCAAGTTCGGAATCGCTTACCGGACAATACTTGTCCGGCACCCGCCGTATTGCCATGCCGTCCTTGCGCCACAAGCCTCAGCCGAACCAGATGCTGCGAGTGGTGGGGGCAAGCGGCAATAATTTAAAAAATGCGAACCTGGAACTCCCGGTGGGGTTGCTGGTTTGCATAACGGGCGTTTCCGGATCCGGCAAATCCACACTTATCAACGACACCCTCTATAACGCGGTGGCGCAGCATCTGTATGGCAGCAGCGCAGAAGCGGCCCCATACGAAAAAATCGAGGGACTGGAATTTTTCGACAAAGTCGTTAACGTGGACCAGAGTCCGATCGGTCGAACGCCGCGTTCCAACCCGGCCACGTATACCGGCCTGTTCACACCAATCCGCGATCTGTTCGCAGGCGTGCCAATGGCGCGCGAGCGCGGTTACGGAGCGGGCCGTTTTTCCTTTAATGTCAAAGGGGGGCGGTGCGAAGCTTGCCAGGGCGATGGCGTGCTGAAAGTGGAGATGCATTTCTTGCCGGACATCTATGTAACCTGCGACGTTTGTCACGGCAATCGCTACAACCGTGAGACTTTGGAAGTTCAGTATAAAGCCCGCAATATTCACGAGGTACTTGACATGACCGTGGAGCAGGCGCGGGAGTTTTTCAGCGCTGTTCCCGTCATTT
>DATMZQ010000495.1:0-4358 GCA_035573615.1 Burkholderiales bacterium
GGTATCGCCTACTTTGAATCCGTACTGCCGCGCCAGTTTGCGACCGACCACGCAACCCTTTCGATCGAGCAGGAACGCCCGGACGTCTTCAGGCGCCATGCGATATTCCGGATAGAGCGGCAGATATGTGGACGCCTCGACCGCAAATTGCGGAAAGAAATTACGTTCCGAGACGTAAATTCCGCCGAACCAGTTGGCATGGCTGACGTGAGCGACCCCTTCGACCTGCCGGATGCGATCGCCATAAGTAATCGGCAGCGGGAACACCAGCGAAATCGCGTTGCGGGTCACCAGCCGGGTGGCTGACGCATTTTCCGATCCTGCGAACCAGGATTCCACCACTGTGCGCAACAATCCAAATGCCAGAATGGCAACGAAAATGCCGAACATGGTGAGCGCGGTCCGCAGTTTGTGGCGCAAGGCATTGCGCACGATGAACTTCAAGTAATACATAAACGTCGTCGCCAGCTAAAACAATTAAGCGTGCCCCATACGGCCTTCAGACCGTTGCTGTCTCGCGGCTGGCGAGCTCACCTTTTTCCAGTTGCATGATCACGCGCGCCCGCTCGGCTGCGCGCTGGTCATGCGTGACCATCACGATGGTCTTGCCGATCTCGCGATTCAGGCGTTCCAGCAATCCCAGAATATCCCCGGCGGATACGCGATCCAGATCGCCGGTCGGTTCATCGGCGACGATCAGCAGCGGATCCGTGATGATCGCGCGTGCGATTGCCACGCGCTGCTGCTGGCCGCCGGACAGTTCCGACGGGTAATGCAAGGAACGGTCAGTAAGGCTCACCAGATCCAGCGCGAGTTGGACCCGCGCGCGCCGGTCACGCCGGCCCAATCCGGTAATCAGCAGTGGCAGCTCGATGTTCTCGAAAGCGGTTAATACCGGAATCAGATTGTAGAACTGAAAAATGAAACCGATGTTCGCCGCGCGCCAATCGGCCAAAGCGGACTCCGAAAGCTGCGAAATATCTTCTCCGTCAATCAGCAGGTCTCCGCTATCGGGTTTGTCAATGCCGGCAATCAGATTGAGCAATGTGCTCTTGCCCGAACCAGAAGGACCCATCAGGGCAATAAATTCGCCTTCCGGGATGTCGAAGCTCAGATCGTTCAATACCGGGACGACCTGACCGCCGCGTCGATACGACTTGTACAGATGGCGTATCTGAACAATGGGAGAGCCTGTCATTTACTTGGCTACCAACTTGACGGTCGCGCCATCATGGAATTTATCCAGTGGCCGCAGCACCACTTTTTCACCGGGCTGCGGCCCTTTGCGCAATTCCACCAGATCGCCGAGCGTGGGCCCGGTTTCCACAGGCATTTGCACCAGTTTGCCGTCCTTGACCACAAAGACGACGTCGCTGCCGCCGCGCTTGACGATCGCTCCTGGATTCACCGCTGGCCTTGCTGTGCGTTCGGCGTCGCTGACTTCCCTGGAGAGAAACGAGGCCTTCGCGCTCATTTCAGGCAATACCCTCGGGTCAGGATCCAGAAAACGGATTTTGGTCATTACCGTTGCCTTGGAGCGATCGACCGTGGGAACGGTGCGGGCAACCTCGCCGCGAAAGCGTTTGTCTGGAAGGGCGTCGAGCTGAATCTCCACGGGTTGGCCAATGCGAACTTTGGACAGATTCGATTCGGACACATCAGCTTCCACTTCCAGAGTTGTCATGTCCGCCATGGTGACCACCGCGCCCTTGGTGTCCAATGCCGATGAAAACGGCGTGACGATATCCCCGACGTTGGCTGCCTTGGTCAGCACCACGCCATCGAACGGTGCGCGAATTATTGTTTGCTCCACGGCGACCTGAGCGCCGCGCAGATTCGCCAGCGCGGCATTGATGGCGGCCTGCTGGCTGGCAATCTGCGCGGTCGCCTTATCGAATCGCGCGACGGCAATATCGTGGGAGGCTTGCGACACGAAGCCTTGTTGCAACAAGCCCTGCGATCGCTCCAGTGCATTGCGGGCGTCTTTCAGTTCCGCTTGCGACTGCGTCAAATTGGCTCGCGCGACCTGGACATTGGCCGCTGCCTGCTCACGCGCAGCCCGCACGTCAAGGTCTTCGAGCCTTGCGATAATGTCATCCTTGCGCACACGGCTGCCCTCCTGCACGCCGAGCCAGATGATGCGCCCGGTTGCCTTCGAAGCCACCGCGGCCTTGCGCTGGGCCACGACATAGCCCGTCGCATTCAACACGGTGAAGCTTTGCGAGGGATATGCCAACGTCACGCTGACTGTTTCCACTTCGAGCGCAGCTGTGGTCATGCGGTAATAAATGGCTGCGGCGGCAATCAGGGCGAGAAGAACCAGGGACGCCGCAACCGTGTGTCGCCTCCAGCGGCTTTGATCATGCCGGGTCGACGCACCCTTCGCGCGATTGATTTTAAGTCTCGAGAGATCTGGCGTATCCAAGCAAGTTACCTGAACAGTGGTCGCTTCATTATGACCGAAGCTGCGGGGTGTTTGGACCAATCGGCCTTGAGCAGGTGCGCACGAAGCACAAAAAATAAAGCAGGCGGCGTCTCGACGCCGCCTGTTGCTGTACGCATCTGCTCAATCGTGCGCAACTACCAGCTGACCTCCTTTTCGGCAGTCGACGAAATCTTATGGATACTCAGATCGGCCCCCATGAACTCTTGCTCCGGATCCAGGCGTAAGCCCACGAATGCCTTTAATGTGCCGTACATGATCAGTGCTCCGATCACCGCTACCGAAATACCGAGCAACGAACCTGTAATCTGCGCCAGCAGGCTTACGCCCCCGAGTCCTCCGAATGCTTTCAACCCGAAGATGCCGGCCGCGATACCACCCCACGCGCCGCAAAGCCCGTGCAACGGCCACACCCCGAGGACATCGTCGATCTTCCAGCGATTTTGCGTGACGGTGAACATGAAAACGAACAAGAATCCGGCAATCAATCCGGTCGCCAGTCCGCCCAGAGGATGCATGAGGTCGGACCCGGCGCAGATCGCGACCAGTCCCGCGAGTGGTCCATTATGGACAAAGCCGGGATCGTTGCGGCCGGCAATCAGGGCGCCAATGGTTCCCCCCGCCATCGCCATCAACGAGTTTACCGCCACAAGGCCGCTGATCTTGTCGATGGACTGCGCCGACATGACGTTGAAGCCAAACCAGCCAACCGTGAGAATCCACGCTCCCAGCGCCAGAAACGGAATGCTGGAGGGCGGATGTGCGGCAATCCCGCCTTCCTTGCTGTAACGCCCGCGGCGTGCACCCAGCATCAGAACCGCCACCAGACCAACCCAGCCACCAACCGCATGCACGACAATGGAACCCGCAAAATCATGAAACGGCGCACCGAAAGACTTCTCCAGCAAGCCCTGGATACCAAAGTTGCCGTTCCAGGCGATCCCTTCATAGAACGGGTAGATAAAGGCCACCAGCAGAAATGTCGCCGCCAGCTGTGTATTAAATTTGGCGCGTTCAGCGATTCCGCCCGAAACGATCGCAGGAATGGCGGCCGCAAAGGTCAGCAGAAAAAAGAATCGCACAAGCTGATATCCACTGCCTGCCGCAAGCGTGTCCGCGGCAGAGAAAAAGTTGACTCCGTAGGCCAGCGTGTAACCGATGAAGAAGTACGCAACCGTGGAAACAGAAAAGTCGACCAGGATCTTCACTAGCGCGTTGACCTGGTTTTTCCTGCGCACTGTGCCCAATTCAAGAAATGCAAATCCCCCATGCATTGCCAGGACCATGACCGCTCCGAGCAAAATGAATAGAGCATCACTGCTCACTTTCAAATTTTCCATGCTTTTCCCCCTGTTTTTTTATTTGCCAAACGTTGTTTCCGGAACGGAAATCCCTACTCCAAAGGCACAAGAACCTGTAATGTTTCCACTTCACAGTTCCGTTCTGGGAAGTTACCTGAAAAATCGCCCGTTATGGTGCCCACTGCCCGGTTGGTGCACCATGTCGAAAAGTCCGAACCGCGTCCTGACCCGGCTCGCCGCAGCCAGCCTGGGGGGCAGGAGCCTCAGCTTTCTTTTATAGTGGCGTAGGGATTCCTAAGAAAACATGGCCGCCAATACACCTCAACCCGTTGCAAAGAAGCAGTCCCCAGGCACCGGCGCAAGCGACCCGGCAGCGCCGGACAAGCGCAGCCAAAAGCTCCCGGACCATAAACTCACGCTCGACGAATTGCTCGGTTGGCTGCAAGCCGACAAGCTTGTCGCGTCCGACATCGCGGAAAAACTGCTTTCCTTGCGGAAGAATTTTCGGGCCAGCAACAATCATCCGCTGACTCTTCTGGCGGATCAAAAATGGCAGGACCCGCGCAGCCCGAAGAAATTATTGACCCTCGAGGCGCTTACCGAATGGCTGGCGG
>DATMZQ010000496.1:0-2729 GCA_035573615.1 Burkholderiales bacterium
AGTTGATAAAACAGCACCTTTGCCGCACTGATGCGTGTCAGACCAGTAGCACGAATCCAAACGGTGGTCGCTGCCCAGAAAATCCCGCCCAGGACGCCGAATGCATCGCCCAGCAGCGACGCAGGCGATGACGCGAAGCCATCTCCAAAAGCGGCGACGATACCGCCGAACGCCAGCAGGACGCCAAACCACTGCACCGAGTGCAGTCGCTCCCCCGGTACGCACCAGTGCAAGCCGAGCGCCGTCAGGCACGGTGCCGTATAGAGGAACACCACCATGCGGGATGCGCCCGTGTGTGCAAGCCCGGCATAGACAAACAGGAATTCTCCTGCGAACAGCGCCCCGGCAACCAGTCCGGCTCGAAAGGTACCGTCGCTCTGGAACAAGGGAATGTGGCGCATGCGTGCCCACGACACGATCAATGCAGTCGCGAGTACGGAACGCAGGCCACCTTGCATGACCGGAGAGATGTCGCTGGCAGCAAATTTGATCACAACATTGGTGAAGCCCCACACGAAGCAGCACAACACCATCGTCGACAACGCAACCGAGTCAAGCGGTTTACGATGCATTCAAATCCAGGAAAACGGCAAAGGCGCTAGGGTACTGGATTGTTCGCATAACACTGCCGCGATTTGGTGACTACGGGGCTCTGCAAAGGCGTGCAAACCATAATGGCGCGTTCTGAGACAATTACCATCCAGTCGGCCGGCGCGCTGGTCAGGGCCGGTAAGGGGAAAGGGAACACATGGTTGATGTTGCCGGTTACCGGCGGCCCCCCAAGGGGACGCAGCCCGAATATTTGCATGCACCTTACGCGTCCACGCGCAAGCGAGCGCCGACGCGCCCGCTGGTGTTGTTACCGCATACCTTGACGGAAATCACCGGGCCGTTGTTCGGACACGACGCCGTCCGCCCGGAAGATGCTGATCTCACGAAGCAGCACGCAGCGGCGCCCGTGGGCGAACGTATCATTGTGAGCGGACGTGTGCTGGACGAACATGAGCGCCCGGTACCGGACACGCTGGTGGAGATCTGGCAATGCAATGCCGCCGGCCGTTACCGGCATCAGATGGACAACCACGATGCTCCGCTGGATCCCAACTTTACCGGCGCGGGTCGCGTGCTTACCGGCCGGGACGGAGAATACCGTTTCATCACCATCAAACCCGGGGCATACCCATGGCGCAACCACCACAACGCCTGGCGCCCGGCCCACATCCATCTGTCCCTGTTCGGCCGCGCATTCGCCACGCGGCTGGTAACCCAGATGTATTTTCCCGGCGATCCATTGCTGCCGCACGATCCGATTTTCAACAGCACGGCCAATGAAAGGGCGCGTTACCGCCTGGTGTCCGATTTCGACCTGGACACCACGGTACCCGAGCATGCGCTGGGTTATCGTTTCGACATCGTATTGCGCGGGCGCAATGCGACCCCGCTGGATAAATGAAACGCACCTGACCGCGACTGCATCGCAAACCGTTGGTCCCTACTTCCGCATCGGACTCGAGGCGCTCTACATCAGCGATCTCGCGCCGTCCGCGCAGCCGCAACAGAAAATAGTAATCGAGGGCCGCGTCCTGGATGGCGACGGCCAGCCCGTCAATGACGCTATTCTTGAAATCTGGCAAGCGAATGAGCACGGAAGATATGCGCATCCCGACGACACGCAGAACAAGCCGCTGACGCAAGGCTTCACCGGTTTCGGCCGCGTGCCGGTCGATCAAAACGGCGCATTCCGCTTCAGCACCATCAAGCCGGGAAGCGTGACCGGGCCGCGCGGCATGCCGCAGGCGCCGCATTTGCTCGTCGCGGTGTTCATGCGTGGCCTGCTGATTCATTTGATCACGCGCATTTACTTCCCTGGCGATCCGGGGAACGCCGACGATCCAGTGCTTCAACTCGTCCCCAAGGATCGCCGTTCCACGCTCGTCGCACGTCAATCCGCAGATGGCCTGCAGTGGAACGTAATTCTGCAAGGTGAAGGCGAGACTGTTTTTTTCGAATGCTGACCTGCAAGCTGGCCCCTTACAAAACGTGACGCGTTACCTGGATCCATTGTTTCGGACCGACGCCATGGTCGCGATTTTTTCCGACCACGGCCGGCTGCAGGGCATGCTCGATTTCGAAGCCGCTTTGGCACGCGCGCAGGCGCGCGCGGGCGTGATCCC
This sequence comes from Burkholderiales bacterium, assembly GCA_035573615.1. GTDB lineage: Bacteria > Pseudomonadota > Gammaproteobacteria > Burkholderiales > JACQAP01 > JACQAP01. Next base: position 2,175 of record DATMZQ010000496.1, read on the forward strand.
CAACAGCGCCGCGCCCCCGATCGGCACGCAATGCCTGGCGAACCTGTTCGACATCGACGCGCTGGCACGCGCCGCGTCGCTTGCCGGCAATCCGGCCATCCCCATGGTGAAGGCCCTGACGCAACGGGTTGCCGAAATTGATCAACAGGCCGCAGGCTTCGTTCACTGGGGCGCGACCAGCCAGGACGCGATGGATACCGGCCTGGTGCTGCAGTTGCGCAGTGCGCTGGCGCTGATCGATGACGACGTCGCGCGCCTGTCTGATGCGTTAGCCCATCTCGCGCTTCAACATGGCAAGACTTCGATGCCTGGGCGCACCTGGCTGCAGCACGCGGTACCGATTACCTTTGGGCTGAAAATCGCGGGCGCGTTGAGCGCGGTGGAACGACATCGAATGCGGCTGCGTGAGCTGCGCGCCCGCGTGCTGGTAATCCAGTTCGGAGGCGCCGCCGGAACGCTGGCTTCCCTCGGTGCGCAGGGGATTGAGGTTTGCAACGCACTGGCCACCGACTTAAAGCTCGCGAATCCGGACATGCCGTGGCATGCGCATCGTGA
>DATMZQ010000497.1:0-3557 GCA_035573615.1 Burkholderiales bacterium
AAAAAAGTCACCGTCCGGTTGGCGTGCATTGCATGGCCGAGAATGCGTCCACTATCAGCGTGCAGGCCACTCGGAATATCGATTGCAAGAATCGGAATACCGGAGCCATTGCTCCAGTTCACCAAGTCAGAATAATGGCCGTCCAGCGGACGCTCCAGTCCGATACCGAACAGCCCATCAACAATGAGCTGCCACCCAGTGCTCGCTGGTATGGATACATGTGTTGTCCCGCCTGCGGCATGCCATTGTTTGAACGCGAGATGGGCATCGGGCGGTAGGTTCGCTTCCGATCCGGTGAATAAGACTGCGACCTCGTACCACCATTGCTTCAGGTGAAGCGCAGCAACAAACGCATCGCCGCCGTTGTTGCCGGGTCCAGCTAGAACCAGCACGCGTTTGCCGCGATCACCGAGCATGTCGCGCGCAACTTCCGCTACCGCCAGCCCCGCCCTTGCCATAAGCGGCGGTGCGGCCGGCTGGGACAGCAGCGAGTGTTCGATCGTGCGGATCTGCCGTGCAAGAAAGACTGGCGCAAATGCATGGGGCATAGGACAGTTTAAACCACGGTGACGCTATAATTCCGCTTTCGGGACTCACCAATGCCTAAATGCCAGACTTTCTGACGCTGCGCGGGCGCAACGCCCTGTCGGAATTCCGCCTCAACAAGCTGACCCAAGCACTCAAGAAATCAGTCCCGGCAATTAGCGGGATAGCAACCGAATACTGGCATTTCGTTCAACTCAAGGCACCGCTTCAGCCGCCGCAACGCCGGATTCTGGATCGGCTGCTGACCTATGGTCCGGCGCCGGCGCAAGTCTCGGAGAGCGGTCGTCTGTTGCTTGTTGTGCCGCGGCTCGGGACGATTTCTCCGTGGGCGTCCAAGGCAACCGACATCGCACACTCCTGTGGCCTTGATGTCGTGGAACGCATCGAGCGCGGCCTCGCCTATTACTTCACGACCAGCCTCGGCAAATCGCTCAACAGGGCGCAGCAGCGCGCCGTCCTGCCGCTGATACATGACCGCATGACGCAATCCGTGCTCGATTCACTGGATGAGGCGAAGCAGTTGTTCCAGCATTTTCCCGCAACGCCGCTCACGACGATCGATGTTACACGCGGTGGCCGCAAGGCGCTGGAGCGCGCGAACGTCGAGATGGGGCTGGCGCTGTCGGATGAAGAGATCGAGTACCTGATGGAGTATTTCCGGCGTGTCGCGCGTGATCCGACCGACGTTGAGCTAATGATGTTCGCACAAGCCAACTCCGAGCATTGCCGGCACAAGATTTTCAATGCCCAGTGGATCATCGACGGCAGCACAAAGGACAAATCCCTGTTCAGCATGATCCGCCACACCCATGCGGCTCATCCGGCGGGAACCGTGGTCGCGTATGCGGATAATGCTTCCGTCATCGAAGGCGCAGAGATCGAACGCTTCTATCCGGATGCCTCGGGGAGTTATCGATATTCCACGGAACAGACCAACATCCTGATGAAAGTGGAAACGCATAATCATCCGACCGCAATAGCTCCGTTCGAAGGGGCGGCGACCGGCTCCGGTGGCGAAATTCGCGACGAAGGCGCCACCGGCCGGGGTTCCAAGCCGAAAGCCGGCCTCACCGGTTATTCCGTTTCCCATCTGCGTATCGCGGGTTTTGAGCAACCGTGGGAAAAGCGCAATATCGGCAAGCCCGAGCGCATTGCCTCGGCGTTGCAAATCATGCTGGAAGCCCCGATCGGAGCAGCTTCCTTCAACAATGAATTTGGCCGGCCGAATCTGTGCGGCTATTTCCGCACTTTCGAGCACGCGGTCGCAAGTGAAGTGCGTGGCTATCACAAACCGATCATGCTTGCTGGCGGCGTGGGATCCATTCCTGCGCTGCAATCGTTCAAGTCAGGCGTTCCGGCTGACTCCCTCCTGGTGCAGATCGGAGGGCCGGGCATGCTGATCGGCATGGGAGGAGGTGCGGCGTCGAGCATGAACACCGGTGCGAATATCGCCGACCTGGATTTTGATTCCGTGCAGCGTGGCAATGCTGAACTTCAGCGCCGGGCGCAAGAGGTTATCGATCGCTGCTGGGCCTTGGGCACGGACAATCCAGTCTTGTCGATTCATGATGTGGGCGCGGGCGGATTGTCGAACGCGCTGCCGGAACTCGTTTATGGGGCGGGACGGGGCGGGGATATCGACCTGCGCGACATTCCTTCGGAAGAGCCGGGCATGACGCCCGCGCAGATCTGGTGCAATGAAGCGCAGGAACGCTATGTCCTCGCGATCGACGAGGAGCGCCTCGCCGACTTCAAAGCGTTGTGCGAGCGTGAACGTTGTCCATTCGCGATCGTCGGCAGAGCGACCGCTGACGGCATTCTGAAAGTACGGGATCCGCAGTTCAACAACGATCCGGTCGACATGCCGCTCGAAGTGGTACTCGGCAAACCGCCGAAGATGGTCCGCGACGTGCGGCGGCGCATACGTGTTCTGCCGCCTGCCGATTTCTCAATGGTCGATGTTGCCGATGCGGTGTCACGCGTCCTGCGTTTTCCAGCCGTGGCCAACAAGACATTTCTGATTTCGATCGGCGACCGCACTGTGGGCGGACTCTGCTCACGCGATCCATTCGTCGGACCGTGGCAAGTGCCGGTCGCGGACGTCGCCGTGACGCTGATGGGATTTGCGACCTATCGTGGCGAAGCGTTCGCGATCGGTGAACGCACCCCCATTGCAGTTCTAAATGGGCCAGCCTCGGGGCGCATGGCTGTCGGCGAGGCGCTGACCAATATTGCGGCCGCCCCAGTGGAAAAATTAGGTGACGTGAAACTGTCCGCGAACTGGATGGCAGCGGCGGGTTACCCCGGAGAAGACGCCATACTGTTCGATACCGTGGAAGCGGTGGCAATGGAATTGTGCCCGGCGCTCGGCATCAGCATTCCGGTCGGCAAGGATTCGATGTCAATGCGAACTGCGTGGCAGGACGGTCACGAGAAAAAGCAGGTCGTTGCACCGCTGTCATTGATTGTCTCGGCCTTTGCGCCGTGTGTGGATGCACGGCATACGCTGACGCCGCAATTGCAGCCGCTGGAGCGCGATAGCGTGCTGGTTCTGGTCGATCTCGGCGCGGGACGAAACCGCATGGGTGGATCAGTGCTTGCACAAGTCTATGGGCAATACGGCAGCGAAACACCTGACGTGGATGCACCGGAACAATTGAAGGCGTTCTTTGACACCGTGCAGCGGCTGAACGCGCAGCGTGCCATCCTGGCCTATCACGATCGATCGGATGGCGGTCTTCTGGTCACACTTGCGGAAATGATGTTTGCCGCGCATCTCGGCGTCACCGTCGATGTGGATGGCGATCCGCTGACCGCCCTGTTCAATGAAGAGCTCGGCGCAGTCCTGCAGGTCCGGACGGAAAATTTTGACGCAGTGAAGACGGCGTTCGAAGGAGCAGGGTTGGCGACGCACTTCCACCGTCTCGGTATGGTCAATACCATGGGCGCGCTGATCGTTCGGTCGAACGGCAAAGAGATTTTTCGGAAATCGGGCATGGCGTTGCAGCGGG
>DATMZQ010000498.1:0-10089 GCA_035573615.1 Burkholderiales bacterium
CGTGGCGCCATCAATGCTGGCCGCCTCGTACATAGATGGTGGTATGGTTTGCAGTCCCGCCAAAAGGCAGATCGCGACAAACGGCACACCGCGCCAGATGTTCGCGATGATGGTCGACATCCGTGCCAGATTGGGGTCTCCCAGAAAATCGATGTAATGGTCCATCAGACCAGCCTTCACCAGTACCCAGCTGACGATGGAAAATTGCGGGTCGTAGATCCACCAGAACGCAATCGCCGACAGCACTGTGGGAACGATAAACGGCAGCAGCACGATGGCACGTATCAGCGATTTGAACGGGATGTGCTTGTTCAGCAGAAGCGCGAGCCAAAGACCCAGCGCGAACTTCACGACGCTGGCCACTGCGGTGTACAGAAAAGTGTTGTACACCGAGAGCCGGAATACGCCATCGGTCAGCAGGAATTCGTAATTCTCAATGCCAATCCATTCGCCAGGGCGGCCAATCTTGGTATCGGTAAATCCCAGCCAGACGCCGAGGCCCAGCGGGTACGTCAGAAAGAAAACAAGCAACGCCGCGGCTGGAAGCATGAATACCGCACCCAGGACATTGCGGTTATCGAAAAAGCGGGAAGCAGTCATGGGCGCGTGGCACGCCACTGCCGGGAGTCGCTGGCTACCTGCCCGCCATCGATATTGGTCACTTCATTCGTCACGTCAGGCTCGGCATTATGAGGAGGCGCGCGCTATCTGTAATACCGCTTGGCGCGCTTCTCCGCCTTGTCGATGGCGTCTTTGACGGACAAGTTGCCCGAGGCAGCCTCCGCTACCATGTTGACCACGACAAAATCGGCCATGCAACCGGCTGATGCGCTCCCGAGAGTGCCCGCGTAGCCGTTGGGCAGCATATTCCTGCAGGTGAACTTGAAAGGAGTGTGCTTGGGATCCTGCGTCCAGACCGGGTTGCGCTCGTAGAACACAAGCGGCTGCGTCACGAAGCCGATCGACGCTTGCTGCCAGGCCTCGTACTGCTCCGGCTCCATCATGAAGCGCAAATACTCCTTGGCTGCGTTTGGATACTTTGTGTATTTGAAGATCACGCAGGTAAAGAACAGCGCGCTCATGGTCTGGTGGCCGACCGGCCCGACCGGAAATACCGCGTGGTTCATGTCCCGGGCGATCGCCTGCATCTTCGCATCCTGCGAGTTCTTCGCGGCAAAATAGATCGAGATGCCATTGTTCGTCAGGCTGATGTCGCCGGACAGGAAAGCCTTGTTGTTGTTTGGATCGAGCCAGGACAGCGTGCCCGGAATGAATGTCGGATACAGCTCTTTTGCGTATTCCAGCATCCGCATCGTTTCCTTGCTGTTGATTGCGACCTTGTTGTGTTCATCCACCAACCTGCCGCCGAAAGCCCAGAGCAGCCAATGGCACCATCCATTGGCGTCCCCGGTCGCGTTACCGAGTGCGAACCCCGGCGGCGTGCCGTTGTTCTTCAGGTTCTTGCATAGCTTCAGGAACCCATCGGTGTCCTTCGGAAATTCCTTGAACCCCGCTGCTTTCAGATGGCTTTCGCGGTAGTTCATGCAATTGCCCCCCGACCCAAGTGGTAACGCGATCCAGCGTCCGCTGCTCATGCCGTAGGCAAGCGCACTTGGATACCATGGCCCATACTTCTTGCCGAGGTATTCGCACAGATCGCCCACATCGAGCAACTTGTCCGGATATTGGTGGGAATCGTCGTTGGTCGACAGGATGATGTCCGGGCCGTTGCCGATATTCGCCGCCACCGCGGCTTTGGGGCGAATGTCTTCCCAGTTCTCGGCGTCGGTGACGACTTCAACGCCGGTTTTCGCCGTGAATCGTTTGGTGTTCGCCAACCACTGATCTTCGTCGCCTTGCACGAAGCGTTTCCAGCGCAGCACCCGTAATTTGGCTCCCGCTTCAGGCTTGAAAGCCAGCTCTTGCGCATGCGCCTGCGGTACCAAAATCGGCGCACCCAGCGCCGCGCCGGCAGCTGCCGATGCTTGCAAAAAGCGACGTCGTGTAATGCGACCCACGTGCTCTCCTTTCCGAAGTGGTATCAGACGATCCGGGCGCCGGAAACCGGATCGAACAAATAGCTTTTGCCAGCGGAAGGGTTCAAGCCAATGGTATCGTCCGGCCGGAAAGTATGGCGCGCCCGCGATACCACGGTGACGTCCTGGCCGGCGACACGGCAATAGACTTGCGTGTCCGCGCCGGTAGGCTCAACGACAACCACCTGCGCTCGCACGCCGGTCTCGCCGATATCAAAATGTTCCGGGCGTACGCCGATGACGACTTCACGTCCTTCGGACCCGCCGCTTACAGGCGCCGGCAGGACGCAGTCCGGCGCAATTTGCACGCCGCGCCCAGCGCTTGCGCTGACCAGTTTGCCTTTCAGGAAATTCATGGCCGGTGAGCCGATGAAACCTGCAACGAACAAATTAGCGGGATGGTCATAGAGTTCGAGCGGTGAGCCGATCTGCTCCACCCTGCCGGCATTCATCACGACAATCTTGTCCGCCATGGTCATGGCTTCGATCTGGTCATGCGTAACGTAGATCGAAGTTGTCTTCAGGCGCTGGTGCAGTTCCTTGATTTCGGTGCGCATCTGCACGCGCAGTTTGGCATCGAGGTTGGACAGCGGTTCGTCGAACAGGAACACTTGAGGGTCGCGCACGATCGCGCGCCCCATGGCGACGCGCTGACGCTGGCCACCGGAGAGTTGCCGGGGATAACGCTCGAGATACTCGGTTAGTCCCAGAATGCGCGCGGCCTTGTCCACCCGTTCACGGATTTCCTGTGCGTTTCGTCCCGCAAGCTTCATGGAGAACGCCATGTTGTCCGTGACGGTCATGTGCGGGTAGAGCGCATAGTTCTGGAAGACCATCGCAATATCACGCTGCTTTGGCGCAATATTGTTGACCACGCGCTCTCCTATGCGGATCTCGCCGGAGCTAATTTCCTCGAGGCCAGCGATCATGCGCAACAGCGTGGATTTCCCGCAGCCGGATGGTCCCACCAACACGACAAACTCGCCATCGGAGATGGCCACGTCGACATCGTGAACCACCTCGGTGTTGCCGAATAATTTGCGGACTTGACGGAGTTCGACGGATGCCATGGCTCTATCCGTAGAGTCGCCAGACCGCGCGAAGTTTCGCGCTGGTGAACTGGTGCGCGGCAAACACTGTTTCGGAAGCCATGATCCGATTTCCTTAACTCTGGAATTGTCGCGATCCAGTCTAGAGTAAAACGCAACGCAGCAACAAGGCGGGGCACGTTCGCGCGCGCCTGTTGGGTGCTGTGGCATACTTACGACCCTTTACGGGTTGGACCATAATATAAAGGGGGGGCCGTGGCGGGAAGATTGAGCGGCAAGGTTGCATTTGTGACCGCAGCAGCGCAGGGCATCGGCCGCGCAACCGCGCTCGCTTTTGCGCGTGAAGGCGCCCGCGTTTGGGCAACGGATCTGAATGAGCAGAAGCTCGGAGAACTCAAAGGCACCCCGGGGATTGAAGTTCGCAAGCTGGACGTTTTGAAGGATGGCGATGTCGCGAGAGTCGCTGCCGAAGTAGGCGTGCCAAATGTAATTTTCAACTGCGCCGGATTCGTGCATCACGGGACCATACTGGAGTGTGCCGACAAGGATTGGGATTTTTCCTTCAATCTCAATGTGCGCAGTCACTATGTCGTAATCCGCAATTTCCTGCCGAAAATGCTGCAGGCGGGCGGGGGCTCCATCATTAACGTTGCTTCGGTTGCGGGCTCAATCAAAGGCATCGCGAACCGTTTCGTATATGGCGCATCGAAAGCTGCCGTAATTGGCCTGACAAAATCGATCGCAATGGACTACGTCAAGCAGGGCATCCGCTGCAATGCGTTGTGCCCCGGCACGGTCGATACGCCGTCCCTGGGGGACCGTATCAATGCATTTGAGGATCCGGTGCAAGCTCGCAAGGACTTTATCGCACGCCAGCCAATGGGGCGCCTTGCGAAAGCCGAAGAACTGGCTGAGCTTTCGGTATTTCTTGCCTCGGACGAGTCGGTGTTCATGACGGGCCAGGCCGTAATCATGGATGGGGGCATTACCATCTAAGCATGGTGGCTTGATTGCAAGCCATGCGTCCTGCGTCATAATCACGACGTTCGTTGGGGTCAATAGAAAAGGGAAAACAAATGAAACTGGTGCGCTATGGAGAAGCAGGAAAAGAAAAACCGGGGATTCTTGACGCACAGGGCGAGATCCGGGATTTGTCCGCCATCGTCAAGGACATCGATTCGGCAGCGGTATCGCCGGACGGGCTTGCCAAGCTAAAAGCCATCAAGACGGAGACACTGCCAAAAGTCAGCGGCAAGCCGCGCCTCGGCACACCAATCGCAACTGTGCCCAAGTTGATTTGCATCGGGTTGAACTACGCCGACCATGCCAAGGAATCGAATCTTCCGATCCCACCCGAGCCGGTCGTGTTCATGAAAGCGATTTCTGCGATTACCGGACCGAATGACGAAGTAAGGCTGCCCAAAGGTTCAAAAAAGGGCGATTGGGAGGTCGAACTTGCATTCGTCATTGGCAAAAAAGCGCAAAGCGTTTCTGAAGCAGATGCGCTGAGTCATGTCGCCGGTTACTTGATCTGCAATGACGTCTCCGAACGTGAATGGCAACTGGAGCATGGCAGCCAGTGGTCCAAGGGCAAGAGCTTTGATACCTTTGCGCCTCTTGGGCCGTGGCTCGTGACGGCGGACGAAATCAAGGACCCGCAAAACCTCGCCATGTGGCTGGACGTCAATGGTCAGCGCAAGCAGACCGGCAACACCAGCACGATGATATTCGGGGTGAAGAAGCTGGTTTCGTATTTGTCATACATGTGCACGCTTTCACCAGGGGATGTGATCAGCACCGGCACACCGCCCGGTGTCGGCATGGGGATCAAACCCACGCCGCAGTTCCTCAAGTCCGGCGACGAAATGCGCCTTGGCATCGATGGCCTCGGCGAACAAAAGCAAAAAGTGTCCGGCTGATCACGGGCAGAAACCGAACCGACTCAAAGCGATTTTCACAGAGGCGCACCGCGGTGCGCCTCTGTTGCTTTCGCGCGGACTCAAGGCAGAAAAACTGGACAAAGATTCGCACAAGATGAATGACAGCAGCGAACATGCCCTGCATCCCCTCCATAAACTGCGCAAACTCTGGCTATTCATGATTGCGCTGGTAGCCGCTGCCGGTGGCATCGCATTATTTGGCATCGCACTGGCGACCTAGGAATTCGCCATGAAAGAATGGATCTACGACTGGGGCGGGGCCAATGTCGCCCTGTTTCATGCGATCAATGCCAACCATGCGCCGTGGCTCGACCGGTTCATGCTGGCGCTGACCTGGGCTGGCGACCACAATCGCTTCGCCCTTTATGTCGCTTGCACCGCACTCATTACCTGGTGGCAATTCGTGCGACGCCCCGCGCGCCCGACTTCAGGTGAATGGATTCTGGCGTTGGCGACATTTTCACTCGCTTACCTGGCGGATGGTTTGCTGGTGACCGCGCTGAAGTCCTATCTGGATTTTCCGCGTCCCTCCGCCCTGTTTGCACCGGACGCTCTTGTTGTCGTGGGTCCGCCCGAATTCCACCGCAGCTTTCCGAGTGGACACGCATCGTTCGCGGCGCTCTTCGCCGCCGTGCTATGGCCATGCGCCAAGAGCCATGCGACGCGCATCGCATTGGTCGTTTACGTGATTGCAGTATGCGTCTCGCGCCCTTATCTCGGCTTTCACTTTCCGGCAGACGTACTGTTCGGCAGCTTGAAATCTGTGCTGCTCGTTGTCACCGTCCGGATGGCGCTGAAAAAATGCACGCCGCAATCGCACGTCTGACAGGTTACGTTATGATGTCGCATGATGATCATTCAGGTCCGCTTCGTTCCACTGCTGGCTTTTGTCGCGCTGTTTGCCGGCCCCGCGTGTCCGGCAGAGCAGCTGGACCCACAAGAATCCGGCATCACCGCCGCGTCGCGCCCGACCTATTCACTGGACGCGCAGCCGCAAGTCAACCGCCTGGATTTCGAATTCCGCACCGGCGAATCATTAGCATGGCTCAACAGCACCGGCGATTTTCATGTGCACGGCTGGATTCAGCATCGGGGACTTCTGTGCGCGACCTATAGCATGGGCCTGCGATTCGGAGCCGGTTCGCCGGGCTGCCTGAATGTCGAATGGCTGTCCGAAACGGTATATGTCACCTCGCAATACCAGTGCAACGGTGCCAGGGTAGAGCATGACGGCGGTGAAACGATGCCTGAAATCGGGGCCAAGATTGCACAAATTTCCTGTGCTGAAAGAGTGGTTCGCTGCAGCGGATCATGCAAGTGACATGGGGGGGTCAGCGGACCACCGAAGCCCGTAACCTTTCCGTCACTCGCACACTTCTGATCGCCGTTTTGTTGGGCGGCAGTGCCTTATTCCCTTCACTGGCCCGCGCGGAACTTACTCTGAGCGCCGGCATTGATTATCTGAACTGGAGTGAAACCACAACGCCGGAAGTCACCGAAAGCGGTCCTGTGTATGCCCTCGGCCTGGCCTACACGCAAGACCGCGACGGCGGTGCGCTTTTCGCTTACCGGGGAAAGGTATGGTGGGGCAAGGTCGATTACGACGGCGCCACCCTGTTTGGTGGCACGCCGATAAAAAGCAAAACAAACTACGTCGGTGTCAGTAACGAGGCGCAGGTTCGCTGGCGCAAGGCCGGCAAACCATCCGGCAACCTTGATGGCGTTCTAGGCGCAGGACTGGACCTGTGGCGCCGGTCGCTATCGACCGTTCAAACAGAAGATTATGCCGTCGGCTATTTGCGACTGGGTGTGGAAAGCGGCACTGACGATGCCGGCGGATGGACGGCATCCGTGGGATTCAAATACCCCGTATGGACTTACCTGAACGCGCATTTCGACGATATCGGATTCGATTCCAATCCGATTCTGCGTCCAGGCAGAGACGTGTCTCCCTACGGCAGCCTGGGCTATCGTTTCGCGCCGTCGCTTCAAGTCGTCGGCTACTACGATGGCTTCCGTTTCGGCAGGTCAAATGCGGTACAGGCCAATGAACTCGCGACCGGCTTGGGGCCAACCACGCTGGTACAGCCGGCGAGCACCATGTCGGTCTTTGGCATTCGGTTCGAATACCTGTTGCGCTAACATATCCCCCGTTTGTTGCCGCCTCAGTGAGCCATTGGCATGACGACGTTCGATCACCGCCTGTGCACTGCGCCGATGATGGACTGGTCAGACCGGCACTGCCGTTATTTTTTCAGGCAGCTATCACAGCGTGCCGTGCTCTACACCGAGATGGTCACCACCGGCGCACTGATTTATGGCAACGTAGAGCGGCATCTTGCGTTCGATGCGGCGGAACATCCAGTCGCGCTGCAACTCGGCGGTTCCGATCCAGAATCGCTGGCTCGGTGTGCCCGCCTGGGGGAGCGATACGGGTACGATGAAATAAACCTGAACTGCGGTTGTCCCTCGGAGCGCGTACAGCATGGCGCATTCGGCGCCTGCCTGATGGCGGAGCCTCAGCTCGTCGCAGATTGCATCCAGGCGATGCGCAATGCGGTTTCGATCCCGGTGACCGTCAAGCACCGTCTTGGCGTCGATCAGATAGAAAGTTATGGATTCGTCCGGGATTTTGTGGCGGCACTGGCACAAGCGGGCTGCACGACGTTTTTGGTGCACGCTCGCAATGCAATCCTGAAAGGACTTTCCCCCAAAGACAATCGCGAGGTACCACCGCTGAAATACGACTATGTCTACCGATTAAAACGGGAATTTCCCAAATTGAGCTTTGTGCTCAATGGCGGCCTTAAGGCGCTGGGCGCAATCGAGACACACCTGGCGCAGGTCGATGGCATCATGCTGGGACGCCTGGCGTATCACGATCCGTATGCACTTGCGCAGGCCGGGCTGAGAATTTTCGGCGATGCACCACCATCGCGTGCGCGCGTAGTGAGCCAAATGTATACCTATGCGATCGGTCACGTGCAACGCGGCACCCCGCTGCGCGCAATTGTCCGTCACATGCTGGGCCTCTATCATGGGCAGCCAAATGCGAAAGTGTGGCGGCGCATGCTCTCGGATGCACAATTGCTTGCCGCTAATCGACCCGATCTTCTGCTCGATGCCCTGCGCGCCACTGAAGAAAGCGCGGCGGCGTTGGCCGCAGTGGGCTGACAGCGCCGGTCATGCAGAGGCGGCGAGCACGACTGGCATGACATTGTCGCTTGCACATTCTGCTATCGTTTATCAGCAAAGCCTTTCCCAAGCATGAACCCAATTCGCTTCGACACGTACTATCGCTACGAAGAGCTGGTGCGCTTCCTGACTGACTGGGCAGGCACCTGTCCGGGGCTGGTGCGCCTGGAACCAATCGGCCGAAGTTACGAGGGCCGTGAGATGTATGTCGTACGCGTGACGAATTACAAGACGGGGCCCGACACTGATAAACCCGCGCTTTGGGTCGATGGCAATATTCACGCAACGGAGCTGGCCGGCTCGATGGCGTGTCTGCACTTGCTGCACCGGTTGATTACCGGCTACGGCAAGGACGCGGAGGTCACCCATTGCCTCGACACACGCGCGTTCTACGTCTGTCCACGCGTTAATCCAGACGGGGCGGAATGGGCACTGGCAGACATTCCGAAATTGATTCGCTCGAGCACGCGGCCATATCCGTATGACGAGGAACCGGTCGCGGGACTGAAGCGAGAAGATGTCGACGGTGACGGCAGGATTTTAACCATGCGGGTGCCGGATAAGAATGGTCCCTGGAAACAGTGCGAGCAGGATTCTCGCCTGCTGGTGCGTCGCGATCCCGTTGAGAGCGGCGGGCGGTACTACCGGCTGCTGCCGGAAGGCCGCATTGAAGCTTTTGACGGTGTGAACGTAAAACTGCAACCGCGCCGCGAGCGATTGGACCTAAACCGGAATTTTCCGGCGTTCTGGCGCGGGGAACATGAGCAGGCAGGTGCCGGCCCGTTTCCGACGTCTGAGCCGGAAATTGCTGCAGTCACCAGCTTCATCGCACGCCATCCCAATATCACCGGTGCAATTGCGTTTCACACCTACAGCGGCGTGCTGCTGCGCCCCTATTCGCATCTGGCCGATGATCAGATGCCACCCGAAGACTTGTGGACCTTCCAGAAAATCGGCGCGAAGGGCACAGAAATAACAGGCTACCCGGTGGCCTCTGCGTATCACGATTTTCGCTACCATCCGAAGGAAGTCATTACGGGCGATTTTGATTCGTGGATGTACGACCACCGCGGTGTGTTTGCCTGGACGGTGGAAATCTGGAGTCCGCAACGGCAGGCCGGGATCACCGATTACAAATACATCGACTGGTATCGGGAACACCCACTCGAGGACGATCTGAAGCTCATGCACTGGAACGACACCGTGCTCAAGGGCAAGGGCTTCGTTTCATGGTACGAGTTCGACCACCCTCAACTTGGACGCGTGGAACTCGGTGGCTGGCAAAGTCTTTACACCTGGAGCAACCCGCCACCGCACATGCTCGAAAAAGAAATCGCACCGTTCTCACGCTGGTTGACGTGGCATGCACTGATTTCGCCGAAACTGGAAATACTTGAAGCAACGGCCACGTCACTTGGCAACGACGCCTGGCGTGTGCGCTTCGCGCTGCAGAATACCGGTTGGCTACCGAGCTATGTGACGAAAATGGCCAAGAACAGGAAGCTCGCGCGCGGTGTTGTATGTGAAATCGAACTGCCGAAAGAGGCGCGACTCGAGACCGGCAAGCAGAGAGAAGAATTAGGCCAGCTTGAGGGCCGTGCGTACAAATCGGCCGCTGCCAATACCTGGGCCGGATCGAGCGCAGATGAAACGGACGACCGCGTGAGCGTCGAATGGGTCGTGTGCGCGCCCATCGGCACCAGCATCAAACTGCTCGCGCGTCATGAGCGGGCTGGCGTCGCAACCACTCGCGTAACGCTCGAATGAATGACCTGTCATGAGAACTTCCCGGGCAACCATCAATACCATCGGCGCAGCTTTCTTCGCCACGGCGCTTCCCCCTCTTGCCATTGCCCTCGGCTGGCTCAT
>DATMZQ010000499.1:0-7759 GCA_035573615.1 Burkholderiales bacterium
CGGTCTCGTCCATCGAGAAGTAAATAGCAGAAGCAGGTTGCAGCTTGGCGATGGCTTCCTCCACCGGCAAGCCCATGATCTTCACGACTTCATCCAGATCCATGCCCGCAAACTGCGGATACGGCTTGGACGAACTGACGATTACACGGGAGCAGATCAAGGTGCGCGCGTAACTGAGCATGGTCGAAGAGGCCATGTATGGATAACAGTCCAGGCAGACTGGTTGCACGCGCATGGCTTCGGCGATGTTCGGCAGGGTTTCCCGCGACCGTCCGTGGTTCTTGCTGCCCACGACCTTATGGTGCGAAATGACTACTGGCACACCGAGTTCGCGACCCGCGCGAAAACTCTCGTCCAGCGATTCCAGGACTTGCTCTGCTTCGTCACGCATATGCGTGCAATAGATGCCGTTGAATTCTTTCAGCGGCTGAGCAATCTGCACGACTTCTTCAGCAGGCGCGGCGTTGGATAATTCATAGTACAAGCCGCTCGAAAAGCCGATTGCACCCGACCCAAGGGCTTCGCGCACCAGACCGCGCATGCGCCCGATTTCCGCCGTGGTAGCTGGGCGATCCAAGCGATCCATGGTGACAACGCGCAACGTCATGTGTCCGACCAGCAACGCACAGTTGGTCGCCGCCGGATGCGCGGCCAGTTCTTCCACATAAGCACCGAAGGTCCGAAAGCGAAACCACGTGCCCTCGTTATCGAGCAGGTCCAGCGGCGCCGGCGCCGCACCCTTCATGCCATCGGGCATCGGGGACAAGGAGATACCGCAGTTGCCGGCAACAACGGTTGCGACGCCCTGGCTGACTTTCGGCGCCATGTCGCCTGCCGAGAGCATTAACCGATCATCATGCGTATGCGCATCGATGAAGCCGGGCGCCGCGACTTTGCCGGAAGCATCCAGCTCGATGTCGCCCCGGGCAGCATCGAGCCGGCCAATTTTCACGACGCGATCTGCGCGCACGCCAATGTCGCCCTCAAAGCGAGCGGCCCCGCTGCCATCAATAATGCTCGCATTTCTGATCAGCAGATCGAAATTTTGTTTCATGGTTATTCCATTGTTAGACCAGGATACAAGACGTACAAAACCGGAGGCTACTGAGCAAGCGAGAACGGAATCTGATTGACTCGATGTTGCCGCAGGCTCGCACGGACATCGCGGCGCTGGTCCTCTTTTCCTT
Organism: Burkholderiales bacterium; assembly: GCA_035573615.1. Lineage (GTDB taxonomy): Bacteria > Pseudomonadota > Gammaproteobacteria > Burkholderiales > JACQAP01 > JACQAP01. The sequence continues at coordinate 1,188 of DATMZQ010000499.1, forward strand.
CACTTTGTCCCCCGTGGGCCCGTGTTGTACGCGGTTCAAATGAGCATCACTCAACTTTCGCGCCGGCACGCTTGATGATTTCTGCCCAACGCGGCCGTTCGCGACTGGCTATCGCGGCAAACTGCTGCGGACTGCTGCCGTCCACTTCGGTATCGAGCTCGGCGAAACGCTTGCTTACGGCCGGGGAATGCAATGCAGCGATTATTTCGCGGTTCAGCTTTGCCACGATTTCCGGCGGCAACTTCGCCGGGCCGATGATACCGCCCCATGCGACCGTCTCGTAACCCGCCACGCCGGCTTCAGCGATGGTCGGCAGGCCGGGAAACAAAGGCGACCGATGCGCGCCGGATACCGCAAGCGGCCGCACGCGTCCAGACCTCGCGTGCGAGGACAATGAAGTCAGATTGTCGAAGATGACGTTGGCTTCGCCTGCAATCACATCGGCGATCGCCTGCGGGCTGCCGCGATAAGGAATATGCAACATTGGCGTGCCCGTCATTGCCTTGAATAATTCACCGCCAAGATGACCGGTGGTACCGTTGCCGGCAGAAGCCATGATCAACTTGTCCGGATACTTGTGGCCGTAATCGATCAATTCCCGGACGCTATGGACCGGAAGATCCTTGTTGACCGCAAGCAGGTTCGCGACGCGCAGGCAATTGGAGATCAGCGTCAGATCCTCGTTGCGATACGGTACAGACGCGACGAGCCCGTGCACGATGGCAAGGGAAACGATGTTGCCGTACCCCAACGTATAACCGTCCGGCGCTGCATGGACGATTTCCATCGTGCCGATTACCGCGTTGGCGCCGGGTTTGTTCAAGATTACGATTTGCACGCCGAGGCGCCTGGATAATTCCGCAGTCAGAATGCGCATGAGTGTATCGGGCGACCCGCCGGCGGCAGAGGGCACGATGAAACGGATTGGCTTGTCTGGATAATCGGCAAGCGCCGGCCCGCAAAGCAGGACCAGCAGCATTGCGGCGAAGCAGCCTCGCTTCACTTGTTTCTTCCTGTACGGCTACTACTCAGTCTCACTGTTTTCTATCGTCGATTTCAAGGAAGCGCGAACACCGTCACCGTCATCGATCCCGGCGGCCCGAGCCAGAATCCAGCAGCCATCCCGGAGACAGCAGCGACATATTGTTTGCCCGCCACCGCATAAGTAATCACACCGCCCACGATTGCGCCGCCACCGCTATATCGATAGACGACCTTGCCCGTACGTGCGTCCAGTGCCAGGAAATCGCCACTCAGTTCGCCAGTGAACAGCATGTCGCCCGAGGTCGCAGTCACGGCGGCCAGCATTGGGCGATTTGCGCGGTAACGCCAGAGTTGCTCCCCGGTCGTCGCCTTTACGGCTGTCAGCCAGCCTGCGGATTTTTCCACCGGGTCCCAAGTAAAAGAGCCGCCCAGGAACTGCTGTCCTGCCACGAAGCGGGCTTCGTCCTCCTTTTTGAAAACGCCGCACCAGTCAACCGCTGGCACCACCATCAGGTCAAGCTTCGGACTGTAGGCCGGGACGCTCCATTCCACGCCGCCCGCCAGGCCCGGGCAGGTATAGACGCCATCCTCCGTCGGTTCGCGATCGGCGTTGGTTCGCGTAGCGACTTCTACGGCGTAAAGTTCTTCGCGGGTATTGCGGTCCACCAGACGCATCACACCGTCTTTCGCCGCCATGGTGACGACATCGCGCTGCTTGCCGCCAATCGTGGCTTTGAACAAGGGCGCCGTGACCGGCATATCCCAATCATGCGTGTCGTGGGGCACCGCCTGCTTGTGCCACAGCAGCGCTCCAGTGCGCACATCCAGCACCACGATGGAATTGGTGTAGAGATTGGTACCCGGCCGCAGACTCCCAAACATATCGGGCGCTGGATTGCCGACCGCCACGTAAAGGCGTCCGCTGTTCACGTCGAGCGCCGGCGTAGTCCAGATGCCACCGCCACCCTTTAGCCGCGAATCTGCGTCGCCCCAGGTTTCCGCGCCGGCTTCACCATCGTCCGGAATCGTATTGAATCTCCAGACCGCAGCACCGTCTTCCAGCTTGAATGCGCCGATCCATCCCTTTACGCCGAACTCGGAGCCGGAAGGGCCGATGATGACCAGGTCCTCAAACAACAGCGGATTGATCGAAAGCGCTTCGTATTTTTCGGCATTGGCCGCTTTGACCTCCCAGAGCAGCTTCCCCGTTTGTGCGTCGAGCGCAAACATCCAACCATCCTGTGCACCGCGTACTAGCTTGCCATCCTTGATGGCCACACCGCGATTTTTGATAGAGCCGTTCGCTTCCCTGCCCTTCGGCTTCCACTCATGTCGCCATTTCACCTTGCAAGATGCAGGGTCGAGCGCAATGGTCGAATAAAGCGTCGTTACATACATCACGCCGCCATATACGATCGGGTTATTCAGCGCGCGATTCAGATCCGCTCCCTGGAAGCTGCAGACGGGACGAAGCGAAGCGGCATTGTCGGGCCTGATCTGACCGAGCTTTACATAGCGCACCCCGGCGTAGTCATGATTGGGTAGCGGCCACTCGGTGCTGGCAGACGCATCGTTGAGTTCTTGTTGTGTGGGGCCGGGCGCGGCAAACAGCTGGCCCGCAAATAGAATCAGTGCCAAAGCGTTTGATGCGACCAGCTTGCTCATGATTGCTGCCCCCTTGTGTCTGTATGTCTTTCAATCGATTTCAATGCGGCTGCAGTGTGACTGCTTTCATCACTGAGGCTTTGGGCACCAGTTCCTGCTCCCCGGCCGGGTAGTTGTTGATCTTCAAAATGAAGGCCACCACATCGGCATACTGCGCTTTGCTAAGCGAGCCAGGCGAGTTATTGGGCATCAGGCTGCGAATAATGTAGTACAGATCATCGAGCGTGTGCTTGCCATCTTCCCAGCGTGCGCGAAATGACTCCCCCGTGAGCGGTGCGGCGGGCGCACCCTGCAGCCGCGCGCCATGGCATGCCGAGCAAAATTGCTGATAGGTTTCTTCGCCGCGTGCTGCCTGTGCCGATGAATAGACCCCTTCCTCGGCTGCAGCGCTTGAAGCGCCAAGCACAAAGCATAAGGCCAGGAAAACCCGATTGCAAAATGGTGCGGTCACAGAATGTCGTCCCGAGCGCCTTACTGGAATCGCAGGACGTTTTCTGGCGTATGGGTCGCAGACAAGAATATTTTCCAGCCGTCGGCGGTTTTCCAAAGATGATAAGTTAGGCCCACCCGCTCCAGTATCGATCCATCCGCGCGATAGCGCACCGCAATGCCGCTGGCCAGGGCTGTCTGCGCATCGAGCAGGCGGCCGTTCAGTGATTCCCATGCGCTACGCTCGTAACCCCGTTCAATGATGGCGCGCAAATAGCCCGCGAAAAAAGCTTCCTGATCCGCACGAGTCGCACGAATGACCGGACCCGCCTTGCTGACTCGCATCGCCGGTTCAAAGTAGAAGGCTGCGATGGCCGAGGCGTCATGCCTGCTCCACGCCTGTTCGTACGCCTGCAATGTCTGGCGAACGTCTTCGAAAGCGTCTTGCGCGGAGGCTGGAACCCTGAGCGCAAGAATGCAGACGAGGGAGATCGCAGCGGTGCGGATTAATGTCATTTTGTCGCTCCTGTCGAGGAGAGTAGTCGGCCGATTTGCATGCAAGCTTGCCAAGATTCTTGCCACGCGCCATCCTTGCGGATTATGCGGCTCATGGCAAATTGACGTTAATCTGCGCGCACACTAATACAGAAGGAACATCCATGGCCTCCACTGCCGCTGTTTCTCCGGTCTGGTTCATCACCGGTTGCTCGACAGGTCTCGGCCGCGCACTGGCGCAGGCGGTACTGCACGAGGGCCACCGGGCAGCTGTGACCGCGCGCGAACCAGCCCGAGTCCGGGATATCGTTGCAAGCTATCCCGCCACTTCCCTGGCATTGCAGCTCGACGTTGCAAATTACACCCAGATGGAACAGGCGGTTGCCGCCGCGGAAAAGAAATTCGGCCGCATTGACGTGTTGGTCAACAACGCAGGCTATGGCTATCTCGCGGCTGTCGAAGAAGGCGAGGAGGCGGAAATCCGCGCGATGTTCGAAACAAACTTTTTTGGCCTGGCTGCTTTGATCCGGCGCGTGCTTCCCGGCATGCGCGCCCGCGCCCAAGGACACATTATCAATATTTCTTCGATCGGCGGACTGCTTGGCAATCCGAGCGCTGGATACTACAACGCCACGAAATTCGCAGTGGAAGGTTTGTCGGAAGCGCTGGCGAAGGAAGTCGAGACTCTCGGGTTGCGCGTTACCGTCGTCGAGCCTGGGCCGTTCCGCACCGACTGGGCTGGACGTTCGCTGAAAAAACCGCGCGTAGCCATCGCAGCGTACGAAGGGACGGCCGGCGCACGCCGTGCACAGATTACCGGGTATAGCGGCAAGCAACCAGGCGATCCCTCGCGGGCCGCGCAGGCCATCATCCGGGTTGTAGAGTCACCTGCTCCACCGATGAATCTGGTACTCGGTAAGGAAGGACTCAAGCGCGTGCGCGAGAAACTGGATAGATTCTCCAGCACCTTGCGAACGTGGGAAGCGACCACGACGGCTGCCGACTTTCCGGATGCCTAGATGATGCCGACTTCCATACGCGTCGCCGTACTGGACGACTGGCAAGGCATGGCCAGGCAAAGTGCCGACTGGTCGACCCTGCAGCAGCGCGCCGAGATCGTATTCTTTGAGGCGCCGTTCCAGGACGCGGACGCACTGGTGAACGCACTAGCCGGTTGCGACATCATCATCGCCATGCGCGAGCGCACCAAATTCACCAGGGCGCTGCTGGAACGGCTGCCGAAATTACGCATGATTGCACTGACGGGCGGGCGCACCTGGACCATGGATTTCGATACGCTGAACGCGCGCGGCATTCCGGTATGTCATACCGGCGGCGAAAAATCCGGTGCAGCGACCGCGGAAATCGCACTTGGCCTGTTGCTGTCTGCGGCAAGGTTCATGAACCGCGGCGATGCGTCGATACGCAGCGGCGGCTTTCAGGGCGGCGTGCCTGCGGGAGACGTGCTCGACGGGCGCACTCTCGGCATCATCGGCCTGGGCAAAATCGGCGCGAGGATGGCGCGTTATGGACTGGCGCTCGGCATGCGTGTCATCGCGTGGAGCGTGAACCTTACCGCAGAAAAGGCCGGCGCTGCCGGCGCGCTGCTCGTCGACAAGAGCACGCTTTTGAACCAGTCGGATGCCATTTCGCTGCATCTGGTGCTGTCAGATCGCACGCGGGGCACGCTGGGTGCGAAAGAACTCGCGCAAATGAAATCCGGCGCAATTTTGATCAATACTTCGCGCGGCCCCCTGGTGGACGAACCGGCTTTGCTGCAAAGCCTGAAGTCGGGCCGGCTGATTGCCGGCCTGGATGTCTTCGAACAGGAACCATTGCCGCCGGATCATCCGCTGCGCAGCCTGCCCAACACCGTGTTGACGCCCCACCTGGGTTACTGCGCGCGCGACGTGTATGCACAGTTCTATCGCGAGTCGGTTGAAAACGTGCTGTCATTTCTGGACGGCAACCCACAACGGGTTCTGAATCCCGAAGCGCTTCGCAGCGCCTGATTTACCTCACACCGTGAATTTGTACTAGAGCGCGTCTCTGGTAGTTTTTGCCGGTCCGATGCAAAAACTACCGCCGCGATCCGGTGATTGCGTCGCCTGCACGTTGTAAAAGCGCGCAACTCTGTTCGTAACGATCTGGCATATGACTTGCGCGCCGCTGCTGATGAGATTCGTCCACGATCTGCTTCGCGGACACGACTCGCCTCAGGAGATCGCCGGGCATGCCAGCTATTGCTGCAATGTCGACCCGCAATGCATGGCCAGCTCTGTGGGCGGCATGCATTTCGATCAGCGCTGCGGCCGCTGGCGGCGATTGGCCCATGGTCGCAAAGGACTATGCCAATACACGCTATAGCGAGCTTGGCGAGATCAGCGTTGCGAACGCAGCTAACCTGAAGCTCGCATTTACCTTCTCAACCGGCGTGTTGCGTGGACACGAAGCGGCCCCACTGGTCGTCGATAGTGTGATGTACATCGTCACGCCGTATCCGAACTACCTGTACGCGCTCGACCTCAGCAAACCGGGTGCACCGCCGAAATGGAAATACGAACCTAAGCCGCTGGCCTTTGCGCAAGGCATGGCGTGCTGCGACGTCGTCAACCGCGGCGTAGCTTATGCCAACGGCCGCATTTTTATGAACACGCTCGACAACCATACCGTGGCGGTCGATGCCAAGACCGGCAAGGAACTCTGGCGTACGCGTCTGGGAGATGTCGCGCTCGGGGAATCGATGACCATGGCGCCGCTGGTGGTCAAGGACAAAGTGCTGGTCGGCAACAGTGGCGGCGAATTCGGTGTGCGCGGCTGGCTGGCGGCATTGGATGCTACATCCGGAAAGATCGTCTGGCGGGCATACAGCACAGGGCCCGACAACGAAGCACTGATCGGTCAGGAGTTCAGGCCTTTCTATTCTCAAGACCAGGGAAAAGATCTCGGCGTGTCGAGCTGGCCCCCTGAGGCGTGGCGCATCGGCGGAGGCGCCGTTT